>NZ_JBVAYZ010000002.1:0-73669 GCF_055412865.1 Pseudarthrobacter ribosi
AATCTCGACAAGGCTAAAGGGCCTGAGCCCGGTGCAATACCGTGCTCAGGCCCTCGCAGCCTAGGCTCTTACTTGGCCAGTCCAACTTTCGGGGACCAGTTCATTGCTGGCTGCCCGGGGCTCGAAGGATGAAGTTCAGGCCCGGCGTCGCTGCAGGACGTCGTCCAGGTTGCTCAGGGCACTCTGGGCCTTGCCCAACGGCTTCTGCTGTTCGGCGTCCGCGCCGAGGCTGCCGGCCGGCGTCTGCGGGAGGCCCTGCTTCAGCGACGGTTTTCCGACTGCTTTCGGGGCTTCCGGCAGGTCGAGCGGTTCAGGGGCGGCCCGCTCGGCCTTCGGCGCCTCAACATAGGTGGGTTTGGGGACTTCCACCGGTTCCCAACTGGATCCTTCGGCGGTCCGGGCGTCCGCGGGGCCGCAGACGGATGTGTCCCCCGAGGCCATGGCTTCCGCCAGCGCCGCCTGGCGGAGTTCCTGGGCGGACAGGGGCTTCCGTGCCGGCTTCGGTGCCGGCTGACGATCGGTTGCCTCGGCCTGGGCGTCAAAGAGCGGGCTCTCGGCGCGTTCGCGGGGCTCGCCTGCCGGCTCCCGCAGCGGGGCGCGCTCCGGGGCGGATTCGGCCCGGCGGGCCGGTGCGCTCATGGCCGCCCGAAACGCCGCGTTCACCTTTCGGCGGCGGTCCCGGACCGCGAGCCAGCGGAGCATAAAGACCGCGGTCACGGCGCCGAACAGCGCAACGAACGGCAGCCAGGGAGCACCTACGCCGAAGATTCGCAGGGCCGCCGAGACGACGCCGGTCAGCAGCGAGAGCAGACCGGCCAGGGCGAGGGCCAAGCGGCCATAGCGGATCCTGAACGCCGGACCGGTGACTGCCGTCTTGGGGCCGCCATCGGGTCCGGAAGTTCCTGGGACGGACTCGGTGCGCTGGGTGCTGGTCATGGGTTTCTCCTGCTGGGCCGACATCTTCATGACGTTCCCGGCTTGGGGGGCTGCTGTTTCGAGATCGATGAAGTCCGCCGCAAGCTCGCCCGCGGGCTGCAGTTGGTGGCGTCCATTCCGGAGCATGTAGGGGGCAACCCACACAATCCAGAGGGCAACAGCAATGACAAGTATCACAGAGCTGCTAAGAGGGATATCCACACCAAAACCGTATGAGCATTGCGGGGTCCGGGGCGGCATTGTCCCCGGTGTGTCGCGGGGGAACTGTCAATTGACTGGATTGATGGCGTAAGCGCTGGTCAGGAAGGGTCTGACGGCTACGCGGGGCGGCTCTGCTGCCACCGCGCCAGGAGCCCCTCCGGAACTTCGTCAGAGGTCAGCGCGAAGCTCCGATGGTCGGCCCATTCACCGTTGATGTGCAGGAACCTTGGCCGGTAGCCCTCGTCGCGGAAGCCGAGCTTCTCGACCACCCGGAGGCTGGGTCCGTTTTCGGGCCGGATGTTGATTTCCATCCGATGCAGCCCAAGGTTCTGGAAGCAGTAGTCCGTCACCAGCGCCACGGCGGTCGGCGCGATGCCGTGCCCTGCCCGGTCCTTGTCCACCCAGTAGCCCAGGGTTGCCATCATGGCTGAGCCCCACACGATGGAGGAGACCGTAAGCTGACCCACGATGACGGGTTCCCGGAAGCCCGGGGTCCGCTCTGTCATCAGAAACGGCAGGGCCGTGGCCTGGGCGGCCTGCGCCTTGAGGGAACGCACCATCTGGCGGTAGTCGGGAAGGCCACCGCCGGGAACGGGGTTGGACGCTTCCCAGGGGGCCAGCCACTCGCCGTTGCGGGAACGGACCTCGGTCCATTCCTTGCGGTCCCGGTACCGGATCGGGCGCAACACGAGGTCGCCGCTTTCAAGTGTCACCGGCCAGTGGAAGCTGACCCCCACCGGGACTACTTGGCCAGGCTGGGAGACAGGCTCGAGGCGAAGCCCGGCAGCCACTCCCGCAGGCCGGGACCGAGGTCGTCACTGTCGCAGGCCAGCTGGACGCAGGCCTTGAGGTAGCTGAGCTTGTCGCCGGTGTCGTAGCGGCGGCCACGGAAGACAACGCCGTACACGCCGTAGCCTTCCCCGTTACCGGCGGCGAGCTCCTGCAGCGCGTCGGTGAGCTGGATTTCGCCGCCGCGGCCGGGCGCTGTGCCTTCCAGCACTTCGAAGACCGCCGGGTGGAGAACATAGCGGCCGATGATGGCCAGGTTCGACGGCGCGTCCCTGACGTCAGGCTTCTCCACCAGGTGGTTGATCCGGACGTATTCTTCGCCGCCGATCGCCTGGACATCGGCGCAGCCGTAGGCGCTGATCTCAGAGGGCTCAACCTCGATCAGGGCGACCACCGATCCCCCGGTCTTCGCTTGGACCTCGATCATGGTGCTGAGCAGGTCGTCGCGTGCGTCGATCAGGTCATCGCCCAGCAGGACCGCAAACGGCTCATAACCGACGTGCTGCTTTGCACGGAGCACGGCGTGGCCCAGGCCCATCGGATCGCCCTGGCGGACGTAGTGGATGTCGCCAAGATTGCTGGCCGCCTGGATGGACTCAAGCTTGGCGGTGTCTCCCTTGGCTTCAAGCGTGGCTTCCAGCGCGGGGACGCGGTCGAAGTGGTCCTCCAGCGCGCGCTTGTTGCGGCCGGTGATCATCAGGATGTCGTTCAGGCCGACTTTGACAGCCTCCTCCACGACGTACTGGATCGCCGGCTTGTCGACGACGGGCAGCATTTCCTTGGGCATGGCCTTGGTGGCCGGAAGGAATCTGGTGCCGAGGCCGGCTGCGGGGATGACGGCCTTGCGGACGGGAGCGTTGGGTGTAGTCACTGGACTAATCTATCGGAGGGACCAAACATTGGGTAATCATTCGGGCCGCCGGGAAACCGCTCTTTCCCGGGCAGCATCACACGGAGGGAACACGGGCATGGCGTCGAAGGAAGAGATCCGGGCAAGCCACCGTGCCCGGCGAGCCGCGCTGACGCGGGCCCTGCTGGAGGACGCCGGGTCGGGCATCGCCCGGCACGGACTGTCTTGGGCTGCCGGCCTGACCAGTGGCGGCCCGGGCACTTTCGCCGCCTATCTGGGCGTGGGTTCCGAGCCCCCGACCCGCCCCCTGCTGGCAGCGCTGCACGAGGCCGGGCATCAGGTGCTGCTTCCGGTCTGCGAGCCCGGCCTGGCGCTGAGCTGGGTGTACTGGACTCCGGAATCAGACTTTGTCCGGAGCCGCTACGCACCGATCCAGGAGCCCGCGGGGGAACGCCACGACACTGTCGTCATGCAGCACACCGACGGCATCTTCCTGCCGGCCACCGCCGTCGACTACTCCGGTAACCGGATCGGCCAGGGCGGCGGCTACTACGACAAGTTCCTGGCGGCGTTGGCCGCCCTGCTCCCGCCCGGGGCGCCCGCGGCCGACGGCGGGCTGTTGCCGCCCCTGCCGACCGCCGCCGTCGTCTACGCAGACGAGGTCCTGCCCGCCGGCAGCATCCCGGCAGAGCCCTTTGACCGGGAGGTGGCTGCCGCCCTGACCCCCGCGGGCCTGCTCACGCTGCAGCAGCGGTAGCTCATCAAGGGACGCGCCGCAGGGGTGATAGAATTGGCACTCAGGCCCTGCGACTGCTAAGGGACGGATTGCGGCGACGGACATGTCGGCTGCGGTCCCCACCGGACAGCACGGGACCTGCTCGTTTGTCCCAGAGGAGGATTTCCAGTGCCCACGTATGCATACGCCTGCAAGGACTGCAGCCACGCCTTCGAGATCGTGCAGTCGTTCACCGACAGCTCCCTCACGTCCTGCCCCGAGTGCCAGGGGACCCTCCGCAAGAAGTTCAACAGCGTTGGCGTCGTCTTCAAGGGTTCCGGTTTCTACCGGACCGACTCCCGCGACGCCAAGGGCAGCACCGTCTCCCCGGCTCCTGCCCCGGCCGCAACTCCGGCGCCTGCCGCCGCCGCCGCAAGCTAGGAACTGCCTGTGGGCTGCGGCCCCGCTGCGTTTCGATGCCTGTCGGGGCGTTGTCCACATAGCCCACAGCCCGCCTGTCCGGCGTCCCCGCCTGTGCGTAGTGTCGGGCTATGTCCACCCCCGCCCGTCCCGTCCTGTCTCCAGGCGTCGTCCCTGGGGTCAACTTCGGGGCCTTTTTTCGTGGCGCGTGGCACCCTTTTTCGGTTCTGCGAAACGGCGGGTCCCGCAGGCGCCGCCGAATCCGGTCGGCCTCCGGAAGTCCGCGGCGCCGGCCGGGACCCGCTGGGCAGTCTCCCCGCACGCGGCTGGCCCGGTGGCTCGCCCGCAACCGGCGGCTGGGGGTGGCGCTGCTGCTGTGCGTGGCGGCCGGTCTCACGGTCCAACAGCTGACGCCGGCCCCGGCCTTCACGGTTTCCGCGTTCGCCGCCGCACGGGACCTCCCGGCCGGGGAAACACTGGGCCCGGATGACCTGACGGTGCTGAGCGTCCCGCGCGGGCTGGTGCCCGCCGGCAGCTACGGCAGCCCCGACGCCCTGCAGGGCAAACAGCTGGCGGTGGCCCTGCGCAAGGGCCAACTGCTATCTGATGCCCAGCTCCTTGGCCCCGGCCTGTTGGCGGGAAGCCCTCCGGGGTCTGCCGCGGTGCCGCTCCGGATGGCCGATCCCGCCTCGATCCAGCTGCTCTCCCCCGGGCAACTCGTCAATGTCGTGATGACCACCGGCAATGGCTTTGACCAGCCGGCAGCATCGCAGGTGCTGGCCGCCGCGGTGCCGGTACTGTGGACATCCGAGCATGGCAACGGGGCGGGCCAATGGCTGGCAACCGGGGAGACCGACGGCCTCCTGGTCGTCGCTGCCGACGCCGATCAGGCCGGTCGCCTCGCCGGTGCCTCCACGCAGGGGAAGCTGTTCTTTGTCCTCGTGGCGGCCGCCCATGGTTAGCCGGCCCTCCCGGCGGGCGATCTCCTGGCGGGAGCCCGCCCGGAAGCCCGCTCCCGGGCGGTCCGGGCCGAGAGGGAACTCAGCCCCAGTGCGGAGGCTTCTGTTCCTCAAGCCAGGAGTCGTGGTCGTAGCCGCCCGGCTCGTCGCCCCAGCGCCTCGGATCATCTTCAGAGGCTTTGTTCGGCAGCACACCGGCAGGAACTGCCGCCACCGGTGCGGGCTGTTCCGTCGCGTTGTCCCGGCTGCCATCCCGTCCTTCGCCAGTGGCCTGGCCGCTGGGGTCGTTCTCGCTATCGCTGTGGTTCCGGGTATCGCCATCCGCACTCATGCCGCCGGCCTCCTTACTGCCCTGATCCTGATGCGCACTGTCCGGCGGTCCGACCGGTGCCCGCCGCTCCGAGGCCTGCGCTTCGCTGACGGCAAGGTTCTCGACGTCGTCGTCGAAGAATCCCGGCGAGGCCTGTTTCCGGTGCGTCACGGCCGGCTTTTCCAGGCCGAGGTACCCGCCGATGCGGTCGGCGCAGGCCGAAGGATCGGTGAAGACCTCTATGGTCCACAGTGGCATGTAGCGCCAGCCGAGTCGTTCCAGGAGCTGCGGGCGGAGCCTGCTGCGTTCGCGGACGGTCAGCCGCCGGTACTGCTCGGTTCCGTCGGACTCAATCGCCACGGGCCGGGGGATCTCGGCGTCGTCCTGTCCCAGCGTGCTCAACGGGTCGGCCGCGGCCACCATGTTCAGGGCGCCGTCGTATTGGTGCCAGACCCGGGCACCCCGGGCCCGCAGGCGGTCGCCGAGGTCCGCCACGAGGGGGTCAGCCCCCAGGGCCTGTTCGCTGGCGGCGGCCCGCGATGCCGGACTGCCGAGATCGGAATTGCCCGCGATTTCACGGTCCAGCAGTTCATAGAAGTCGACCGCGCCGTGGTTCAGCCGGGTCACGTCGAGGTCCTCGGGGCGGAAGCAGCTCAGCACGTGCAGCGACCGCCGCGCCCGTGTCATGGCGAGGGCGAACTTGGCCCGTCCTCCGGCCAGGGACAGCGGTCCCAGGCTGTGGAGAGCCCGCCCGTGCGGAGTTCGTCCGTACCCCGGGGAGAAGATCACATGGTCGCGGACCAGGCCCTGGGCGCGTTCCAGGTCCACGACCCGGAAGGATTCGTCGCCGGCGGTGAAAAAACCGGCCAGCATCGGGTAATTGGGCAGCTGCAGCCGGATGGACTCGCCGATCCGGGCTGCGTGCCGGAGGCTGCCGGTGACGACAGCCAGCGACGTCCGCGGCCGCAGTCTGGCGTGTTCGAAGACGAGCTCCACCGCACGGTTGACCTCGGCCACGACGGATTCGACACCGTCCTGGTCGGCGCTGGGCAGTCCCGTGCCGTCCGGCAGGTATTCCACCGTCAGGGCGCGGTCCAGCCCGGTCGCGGACTGGCCTTCCGGCAGGCGGCGAAGTCCGCCGTCGTAGAAGCCCTTGCTTAGCTGCCGCACCAGGTCTTCATCCACGGCGCGGTAGACGGTGCGCAGGCTCCAGGTGGGCAACACGGTCCCCAGAGCCTGGTACGCGCTCTCCACACCCTGGTGGGAGCTCTCGCCGGCGGCAAGCCGCTCCACACCGACGGTGAAGGTCCGCGGGCTGGCGATCCGGTCGTCACCGAAGGCGATGACCTGTTTGGAGCGGGCGATGGCCGGCAGGACAGCCTGCAGCGACGTCGCCTCGGCGTCGAGGATGACAACGGCGTCGAACCGCTGCTCCACGGGCAGGACCGCCGTCAGGAGATAGGGGCTCACCGACCACACCGGCACCAGCATGGGCAGCAGCTCCGCGGCCTGTCCGGTCAGCGCCGAAAGCGTTACCCGGCCGTCCTTGAGCAGGCTGCGCAGCAGTTCCGCCTGGCGCGGGTGCTCCGCGACGGCCGCCCGCCACCGTGCGGCCAGCTGCCAGCGCAGCCGGGCCGCGCCGCTGGCGATGTGCGCGTTGTCGGCGAGGCGGTATTCGGCTTCGAGCTGGCGCAGGGCGTCGCCGTCTGACATGGCGAGGTAATCGTCCCCGCTGATCATGGCTTCCAGCGCCGACTGCCACCAGGCGAGCTCAAGCTCGGTGGCGACCGACTCGGCCGGCACCTCACGCTCGGCAAGGTCGGCGAGCAGCTCGCCGAGGCCGTGCTCGCGCATGTTTTCGACCAGCAGCGTCCGCTCCGGTAACGTCTCGAGCGTCCCGGTGTCGGCCACCAGCCGTTCCAGCCGCTCCATCAGTTCTTCGTAGGGTGTGGTGTGCAACTCGCCGCCCGCTGCGGTGTGCCGGACGGCCTGGCCCAGCTCGGCCAGCTCCGTTTCCAGCTCGCGGTACAGGGCGATGATCTCGCCGAGGCCGGACGGGACCGCCGGGTGGCGCTGCGTCGTGGCATAGCCGGACCACGCGGCCCGCTGCTCCTGAACCAGGACCAGGGAGCTGTGCAGGTCGGCGATGTGGACGCCCGGTCGGACATATTCCTTGGCCACCCGGCGCAGCCGGGAGCGCTGCATGGACGGCATCTCGATGTTCCGTTCGCGCCGCCAGGAGGAGGCTGCGGTGGCGGAGATGAGGTCGTGGACCGGGCGGTCGAAGATGTCCGCGGTGAATTTGTCGAGGCTTTCGCGGACCGCGACGAGAAGCTCAACCTGGTCGCCCCACTCGGCGAAGGTGCGGCCGAGGCGGATTTCGGCGTGGTCGGCGACGCCGTTCATCAGTTCGCGCAGTTCGGGCAGTTTCCCGGCTACCGTGCGGGCCACCTGCTGGGCTTCCTGGGTCTCCTTCCGGGTCAGGAGGCGGGCGCCGTGCCAGGGGCTGGTCGTTGAGGACCGGCTGAAGCTGCCCAGTTCGGCGGCGCGGTGGAGCCGCCCGGCGAGTTCCTCGCGGTCGCGGATGTTGTCCAGCACGCTGCGCTTGAGCCGGACTGTGGTGGCCGGTGCCGGCTGGAGCGACGTCAGCCCGGCCAGCGACTGCATGGCCTCGTAGGGCGAGCAGCCCCAGCGCTGACGGACGTTGTGCAGCGACGAGACGTGGTCCCGAAGGGCGTGACGGTGCTCGATCAGGGTGGTGTGCAGGTTGCTGAGCTGTGGCTCCAGGGATTTTTCGTTGCGCATGATGGCGCGGACCAGCTGGCCCTTGAGCTGCAGCGGAGTGGTGTTGCCGGCGAGCTGGAACAGGGTGGAGTCCAGCCCCAGGGTGTCCAGCTCGGCTGAGATCTCGGCCAGGCTGGCCCGCCGGTCCCCCACCACGAGAACGGTTTTGCCCTGATCGACGAGGGCACCGATGGTGTTGATGGCTGTCTGGGTCTGGCCGGTGCCCGGCGGGCTGCTGACCACGAGCGAGTCACCGGCGCGGACGGCGTCGACGACGTACTGCTGGTCGGCGTCGGCGTCGAGCAGCAGCAGCTCATCGGCGGGTTCGCGCTCGTCGGTGCTCGGGAAGCGCCCGGCCTTGAGTTCGGGAACCTCGACGGTCCCGCCGGCTGCGGCGCGCCCCAGCGCCCCGACGAGGGGATGGTTCTCGTTGATCCACGGATCCTCGAGACTCCCGGACAGGTCCGCGAACGTGGAGACCAGGAGGTTGTGCTCGACCTCGGCGCCGTGGATGGGCTGGATGAGCGTGCCCAGACGGTCGAGGACCGGCTGGGGATCAAACCGGGCGGTGCTGTACGCCATGCGGGTGACGGCGTTGATGTCGAAGACGATCCCGTGGATGGTCTTCAGGTGCCGGATCAGGGCAGGGTTGATCCTGGCCTGTTCGGTGAGCTGCAGTTCGTAGTCGTCCTCGCCCGGGCGCACGGTGAGGGAGATGGCGGCCAGCATGACCGGGGCAGACACACGCTGGGGTTTGCCTCCAACGGCGGATGTCCAAACCACCGTGCCGGCCGAGAAGTAGCCCGCATCGATGCCGCGGTCATTGGCGAGTTCGAAGATCTTGGACCGCAGATTGCGTGAAGCCCTCGCGGCGACGACGAACTGCTGGTGGTCGCGGATCAGGGTGGAGAGCCGGGTGCGCCGGCCGGCCATCAACTGCGCCAGTCCGGACGGATGCGCGTGGGTCAGGTCGATGGAGCCCTCAGGCGTTTTGGTGAAGCGCAGCATGGTGTCTGCTCCGGTGACGGGTTTGAGCCCGGACAGCCATTTCCTGAGCTCCTCGGAGCCCTCGGGGTGGCCTTGACCAACTGACACTGCTGCCTTCTTTTCTGTACTCGCGTTTACTGTGCTCACGTTTTCCGTGCTCGCGCGGGACGTCCTGAACAATACCGGCATGCATTCGAGGGTAGCCCGAATCCGGCCCCGGTGAGGCTCCGCAACACTGGCGGGACACAAATTCGACCGAATTCACCGGAGGGCCGGTCTGCGCCAAATGCGGCCGCCGGAGTCCCGGCCTGGCAGGCCCGGACAGACGGGATATGGCCGGGCTCCCGAAGAGACCGGCCACTCGGCTAACCCGTTACCGGGCTATTCCCACTCAATGGTTCCCGGCGGCTTGCTGGTCACGTCGAGCACGACGCGGTTCACGCCGTCCACTTCGTTGGTGATGCGGTTGGAGATCCTGGCCAGCAGGTCATAGGGCAGCCGCGACCAGTCCGCCGTCATGGCGTCTTCGGAGGAGACCGGGCGCAACACGATCGGGTGGCCGTAGGTGCGGCCGTCGCCCTGGACGCCGACGCTGCGGACATCGGCCAGCAGGACAACCGGCATCTGCCAGACCTCGTTGTCGAGTCCGGCGGCGGTCAGTTCCGCCCGCGCGATGGCGTCCGCCTTGCGCAGCAGGTCCAGCCGCTCCTTGGTGACTTCACCGACAATCCGGATGCCGAGGCCCGGTCCGGGGAACGGCTGGCGTCCCACGATTTCCTGCGGCAGGCCCAGCTGGGCGCCGACCGCGCGGACCTCGTCCTTGAACAGGGCGCGCAGCGGTTCGACGAGTTCGAACTGCAGGTCTTCCGGCAGTCCGCCCACGTTGTGGTGGCTCTTGATGTTCGCCGCGCCTTCGCCGCCGCCGGATTCGACGACGTCGGGGTACAGGGTGCCCTGCACGAGGAACTTGATCTTCTCGCCGTGCGCGGCCGCCTCGGCGATGATCGCCAGCTCGGCTTCCTCGAAGGCGCGGATGAATTCGCGGCCGATGATCTTGCGCTTGGTCTCGGGGTCGCTGACGCCGGCCAGGGCCGACTGGAAGCGCTCCTGCTCGTTGGCAACGTAGAGCTTGACGCCGGTGGCGGCCACGAAGTCGCGTTCGACCTGTTCGGCTTCGCCCTCGCGCAGCAGCCCGTGGTCCACGAACACACAGGTCAGCTGCTCGCCGACGGCGCGCTGGACCAGCGCGGCGGCGACGGCGGAGTCAACACCGCCGGAGAGGCCGCAGATGACCCGGGCGTCGCCGACCTGCTCGCGGATCCGGTCGACCTGCTCCTCGAGGATGTTGCCGGCGGTCCAGTTCGGTTCCAGCCTGGCACCCTTGAACAGGAAGTTCTCCAGCACCTGCTGGCCGTAGGCCGAGTGCTTCACCTCCGGGTGCCACTGCACGCCGTAAAGGCGCTTCTCCTCGTTGGCGAAGGCGGCGACTTCGGCTCCGGCCGTCGTCGCGAGGACCTCAAAGCCCTCGGGGGCCTCGTGCACCGAATCGCCGTGGCTCATCCAGGTGCTCTGGTGCTGGGGCATGCCGTTCAGGATGGAGCGGCCTTCGCCGATGGTGGTGGTCTCGGTGGCGCCGTACTCGCGCAGCCCGGTCTGGGCCACCTTGCCGCCGAGGGCGTTGGCCATGGCCTGGAAGCCGTAGCAGATGCCGAAGACCGGGATCCCGGCTTCGAACAGTTCCGGGCCGACGCTGGGGGCGCCTTCGGCATAGACGCTCGCGGGGCCGCCGGAGAGGATGATCGCGGCCGGGTTCTTGGCCAGGAGCTGCTCGGTGCTGTAGGTATGCGGAACCACTTCCGAATACACATTCGCTTCCCGGACGCGGCGGGCGATCAGCTGCGCGTACTGGGCACCGTAGTCAACAACCAGCACGGGCTTGTGGGACGTCTGGGATGCAGAGGGAGTAGTCACCGTACTAGCCTACTTTGCGGCGCCGTCCGCCCGCACATCGAGAAGCCGGCGCGGGCCCGCAAACGGCCGCCGGGTAAGCGAACTCACACGGACCCGACGCCGTGCGCTCAGTAGCGCTGCGGCGCCTGCGGGTTCGCGGCCAGTTCGGCCTCCACCTCGGCGTGGACGCTCTTCTCCACGAAGAAGGACAGGAACGGCACGACGCCGCCGAGCGCCAGGATGATCATCTTCGTGAACGGCCAGCGCATCAGCGACCAGAGACGGAAGTTGGACATGAGGTACACGACGTACATCCAGCCGTGGACGATCAGGACCGCGACGGAGAGGTTCACGCCGCCGACCACGCCGGGGGGCTCGGCGTCGGCGAATCCGAAGCCGAACGGCTCACCGGTCACGGCGTTGGTGCCGCCGAGGAAGAGGTACTGGCCGAAGGCGTACCGGGCGATCAGTTCGGCGCAGAGCAGGAGCAGCATGGTCCCGGTCATGTACGCGAGCACCTTGTAGAACTTCAGCGCCGAACGGATCTGGGCCTCGGTTCCGCCAAAACGGCGCTTCTTGCCGCGTCCGCTTCCCGGGGCGGTGGACTGCTGCGGCTGGACGGCCGGCTGGGGCTCGATCATGATTGCACTTTCGTTTCGGTGGGGTGCGGTTCTGTGGGGTCCGGTTCGGGGAGCTCCTGCGCCGCGGCTTCGTGCTCCGCGTCGAGGGCGTCCTCGAGTCCGCGGCGGTAGTCATCCTTGACAAGGCGCCACCAGATGAACAGCGCGAAGCCGGCGAACACGACCCACTCCGCGGCGTAGAACAGGTTCAACCAGTTGACCTTTTCGGCCGGGGGCTGCGGTCCGATGTTCAGCGGCCGGACCTCGCCGCTGGACGCGGCGGCGCTGACGTCGCTGCCGCCGGCGGCTTCGGAGCTCGCGGCGACGAAACCGGGGTAGCTGCTGACTTCCCAGATGTTGATGAGCTCGGCGACGGAGACGGCGCTGGCCCGGCCGGGGCCGGCGTCGGTCCCGGTCAGCGGGGCTTCGGAGGGCAGCAGCCGTCCGGTCAGTTCTATGGTGCCCGACGGCGGCGCGGGGACGTCCGCGGGGTCGGCGACCCAGCCGCGGGCCACCGGGATCCAGGTCTGCGGCGACGCGCCGGCACCGGCCAGCACGGGGGCGCCGTCCACGGCCAGGGCCGAGACGATCCAGTAGCCCGTGGCGCCGTCGTTCAGCCGGCCCGGGACGAGGACCTGCTTCTGCGGGTCGTAGCTGCCGGTGGCGGTGACGACCTGGTCAGCGACCGACCCGGGAAAGAAATCCCCGGGCTGGAGCACCGTTGTGAGGGATTTGGGTTCCTCGGTCGTGATGGAGACGGTCACCTCAGGCTGGGTCGAGCGCCCGAACTGCCACTGGCTGAGCAGCACAAACACCCCTGACACGACGATCGCGAACACTAGTCCGGCGATCCAGCGGGGTTGGAGGGCAGTTTTCAGCACCCCTTAACCGTACTTCGTCCGTGTGTAGAACAACGAAACGGGGGGAAAGAGTGGGGCAGCAGGGTCCCTGCGTGGCGACGGAGTCGACACGAAAGGGCCTGCCCCAATCTCTAGTGGTCGAAGAAGACCAGGCTGGAGTTGATGAGTTCCGCGATCACCTCGGGGTCGTAGGCCCGGCGGAGCGATTCGCGGAACGACTCCTTCGACAAGGACCTCGCCAGCGTGGCCAGCACTTCGAGGTGCTCGGAAAAGGAACTGGCCGGGGTCGCGATCAGGAGGACCACCGTCGCCGGCCCGTCGGCGGCTCCGAAGTCGAGCGCCCTGCCGTATTTGGTGATGCCGACCCCGATGGTGGTCCGGGAGACGAACTCGCTGCGGGCATGGGGCAGGCCGATGCCGCCGGGGAGGCCGGTGGCCAGCTGGTGTTCCCGGGCGTTGACGTGCTTGAGGAAGCCCGGAAGGTCTGATATGCGTCCGGCTGCGTGCATCCGCTCCGCCAGCTGGGCCGTGGCGTCGAGCTTGTCGGTGGCGTCCATTTCGAGGATCACCATTTCCGGGGTGGTGAGCTCGGCGTCATACCGGTCCAGTGGTTCCGCCAAGAGGTGTCCCTTCGAAGTGGCGTCAATGCGCCGGCAGTCTCGGGTCGAGGCTGCCGGCGGACGCTGCCGGTCAGCGCAGCGGAACGATGTCCTCGACGCCCAGGCGTGCTGCGTCAGCGGATTCGTCGTCCGGCTGCTCCTGGCTGAGCCGTTCGGCGTCGACCCTGGCCAGGTAGTGCTTGATCTCGCCCTCGCGCTGCGCATCGCTCCAGCCGAGGACATCTCCGATCAGTTTAGCGACTACCGGCGCGGCGGACACACCGCGGTCCCAGGCCTCGATGGAAATCCGGGTCCGGCGGGTCAGCACGTCCTGCACATGCCGGGCACCCTCATGCGTGGCGGCGTACACGGCCTCGGCGGCGAGGTAATCGTCCGCGCCGGGCAGCGGTTCGCCCAGTTCCGGGTTCTCGGTGATGAGCGCCAGCACCTCCGGGGCCATCGAGCCGTAGCGGTTGAGCAGGTGCTCGATCCGCGCCACGTGCACACCGGTTTCCTCCGCCATCCGGTTCCGTTTGTTCCACGCGGCCTTGAATCCGCTGGCGCCCAGCAGCGGGATGGACTCCGTGCAGCTGGGCGGGACACGTTCGTCCATGCTGCGGGTCGCCTCGTCGACGGCGTCCTTGGCCATGATCCGGTAGGTGGTCCATTTACCGCCGGCGACAACAACGAGCCCGGGCACCGGGTGGGCCACGACGTGTTCGCGGGACAGTTTGGCGGTGGAGTCGTTTTCGCCGGCCAGCAGCGGGCGGAGCCCCGCGTACACCCCTTCGACGTCCTCGCGGGTGAGCGGGCGTTTCAGGACCCGGTTCACATGTTCGAGGATGTAGTCGATGTCCTTGCTGGACGCGGCCGGGTGGGCTTTGTCGAGGTGCCAGTCGGTGTCGGTGGTGCCGATGATCCAGTGCCGGCCCCAGGGGATGACGAACAGGACGGATTTCTCGGTCCGCAGGATCAGCCCCACCGTCGATTGGAAGCGGTCCCGCGGCACCACCAGGTGGATGCCCTTGGAGGCGCGGACCTTCAGCTGGCCGCGGTCGGTCACCATGGCCTGGGTCTCGTCAGTCCAGACGCCCGTGGCATTGATGACCTGCTTGGCCTTGATGTTGAACGAGGACCCGTCCTCGTGGTTGACCACCTTCGCGCCGACCACGCGTTCGCCTTCGCGGAGAAAGGACACCACGGACATCTGGTTCACCGCGTGGGCACCATAGTGGGCCGCGGTGCGGACCAGGTTGGCGCAATACTTGGCGTCGTCGACCTGGCCGTCGTAGTACCTGATGGACCCGACGAATGCATCGTCCTTGAGGCTCGGCGCTGCGCGCAGCGTGCCCCGGCGGCTCAGGTGCTTGTGGAACGGCACGCCGCGGCTGTGCCCGCCGGTGATGGACATCGCGTCGTACAGGGCGATGCCGGCGCCAATGTAGGGCCGTTCCAGGAACGGCTTGGTCAACGGGTACAGGAACGGGACCGGGCGGGCGAGGTGCGGTGCCAGCGCGGTCAGAATGAGGCCGCGCTCGCGCAGCGCTTCTTTGACCAGGCCGAAGTCGAGCATCTCCAGATAGCGCAGGCCGCCGTGGATCAGCTTTGATGAACGGGACGACGTCCCCGCGGCCCAGTCATTGGCCTCGACGATGCCGACGCTCAGGCCGCGGGTCACTGCGTCCAGGGCCGCGCCGGTGCCGACGATGCCGCCGCCGACGATCAGGATGTCGAGTTCCTTCCCCGGTTCGGTGGTGCCCCTGAGTACCGCGAGTGACGCTTCGCGTTCCGCAGGCCCAAGGGCACCGCCGGCCTTGGGAGAACCGCCGGGAAAACTGTTCATGTCACGCCTCCATCCGTCTCAACGCTCGTAGTGCACCCACACTACTTCCAACTTCCCCGGATGGGCAGGGGCTGTCAGTTGCCGGCGTAGGGCGAGACCACGACGTCGACGCGCTGGAATTCCTTCAGGTCCGAATAGCCGGTGGTTGCCATCGAACGGCGCAGCGCACCGATCAGGTTGGACGTTCCGGACGTGTGGTGGCCCGGACCGAAGAGGACCTCCTCGAGCGGCCCGACGGTGCCGACGTTGACCCTGTCGCCGCGGGGAAGTTCGAGGTGGTGCGCTTCCTGGCCCCAGTGCCAGCCCTTGCCCGGGGCTTCCTCGGCGCGGGCCAGGGCACTGCCAAGCATCACGGCGTCGGCGCCCATGGCGATCGCCTTGACGATATCGCCGGAGGATCCCATGCCGCCGTCGGCAATCACGTGGACGTAACGGCCGCCGGACTCATCCATGTAGTCGCGGCGGGCAGCGGCAACGTCGGAGATGGCGGAGGCCATGGGCGAGTGGATGCCGAGGGCGCGGCGGGTCGTGCTCGTGGCGCCGCCGCCGAAGCCGACCAGCACGCCGGCGGCTCCGGTGCGCATGAGGTGCAGGGCCGGGGTGTATCCCGCGGCCCCGCCGACGATGACCGGGACGTCGAGTTCGTAGATGAACTGCTTCAGGTTCAGCGGTTCGTCGGCTTTCGAAACATGCTCGGCCGAGACGGTGGTGCCGCGGATCACGAAGATGTCGACGCCGGCGGCCACGACGGTCTTGTAGTGTTCCTGGGTCCGCTGCGGGGTGAGGGAGCCGGCGACGGTAACGCCCGCGGCGCGGATCTCCGCGAGCCGGGTGGTGATCAGCTCCGGCTGGATCGGGGCCTGGTAGAGGTCCTGCATGCGCCGGGTGACGGCGGGGCTGTTGGTCTCGTCCTCGAGCGCGCCGATCTGGTCCAGCACGGCCTGCGGGTCCTCATACCGGGTCCAGAGGCCCTCGAGGTCGAGGACGCCGAGCCCGCCGAGCCGGCCCAGCGCGATGGCGGTTTCCGGGGACATGGCCGAATCCATGGGAGCGGCAATGACCGGCATGTCGAACTTGTAGGCGTCGATCTGCCAGGCGACGGACACATCCTTGGGGTCACGGGTACGTCGGTTGGGGACGATCGCAATGTCATCCAGGGAGTAGGCACGACGCCCACGCTTGCCACGGCCAATCTCAATCTCGTAAGTCACTGCTCTAGGTTATCCCAGTGAACGCGTCCGGAGCCGATGCCCCGCGCCGCGGCGGCCCGGAGCCCGGCCTGGCCCGGGGCCGCACCACCGTGCTGCAATCGGCCGCCCATGGGAAGAGGTCCCATCGCTGCGATGACGGGGATGAACTAGTTTGGGGTCAGAGTCCGGCCGTTTCCTGCGCCGGAACAACATTGGGGGAATCAATGGCGCCGGGCTTTTTTGGAGCGGACATCACGCAGCTCCGCACCCTGTCGAATTCGCTGGGACAATCCGGGAACCGGCTCACCTCGGTCGAATCCACTGTCAATTCCCTCGTGCAGTCAGCCGCGTGGAAGGGATCAGACGGCGACAGGTTCCGCAGCGAATGGGGCTCCTCACTCCGGCCCATGCTCAACCGCGCCGCCGCCACCCTGCAGAACCAATCTCAGGTTCTGCTGACCCAGGTCAACGAACAGGAACAGGCCAGCCTGCCCGCGGGACCGTCCGGGGCGCCCGGGCAGACACCCGGACAGACCCCGGCCTCCCCCGGCCCGGATGCCCCCGAACGGAGCTGGGGAGACGCCTTCACCGACCCGAACTACGAACATGCGCCCTCCGGTCTGGAGTGGCTGCTGGAGAAGCTCGGGGCCGACGACGGCAACGGTCCGGCGGCGATCGCCAGCGCCCTGCAGCTCGTCGCGGACAAGTTCAGCTGGAACCTCGATCTGGCGAAGGTCGAGGCGGGCACCAGCAAGTTCTTCGATGCCATGAAGGGCGCCGGCAAAGGCCTTGTGGGGCTGGGGATCGTCCTCGGCGGGCTCGATATCGCATCCGGCATCCAAAACCGTGATCCGTTCCGGGTGGCGGACGGCGCGGTGGGCGGAGGCCTTGCCGTTGCCGCCGCCGTTGCCGCGGCGACGGGCGTGGGCCTGCCCGTTGCGGCCGCCATCGGCGGCGCCGGCCTGCTGTGGGGCCTGGCCTCCATGGTGTCCGGGGACGTCCCGGTCACCAAGAGAATCTGGGACTTCGGTGCGGGCGTCGTCGGCGGCGTCAAAGACCTGGCCACGGGAGTGGCCGGCGGCGTCAAGGATCTGGCCGGCGGCGTCAAGGACGCCGTCGGATGGGTCGGCGGTAGGCTCGGATTCGGCTAAACGACAGCGGCGGCCCCGGCCGACGCCATGGACAGCACCAGCGGACGACATGAGGACCACATGACTGAACAGATATTGCCCGACACGGCCTACCGGGTCACCAGCCACGAGATCCTCGCCCTCCTCGCCTTCGCGCCGGGGCCGGGGACGGCGCTGACCCGCCGGGTGCTGGCACTCGCGGACCTCCCGGATGACCACGACCTGGTCCGGGCCGGCGTCGGCACGTTGAACGTCCGGGACACGGTCTCGATTGAGGGCGAGCAGGTGGGCCTGAGGGGGCCGGCCGGTTACCTTGCTGAGGTCTTCAGCACCTCGACCCTGTGGTTCGACATCACCAGGGTCGGCCCGGAAGCAGTCGCGCCGGCCTACATCGTCGAATCACCGGCCGGCCGGGTGGCGATGTTCCTGCGGCCCCTGAGCGAGTATGTGTGCCTGCCTCTGAATGAGGACGCCGCCACCTTGGACATGGTCGAAGCGACCGTCAATGACGCCGTGGCCGCGGTGCGGCAGCCCGGCGGCGGCATCGTCACCTCCCGGCGCTACGACGGCGTGGCTGAGCCGTCAGTGGCGAACATCAAGGTCCTCGACGACGGCTCGATCCAGCTGGCGGCGGCCCCGCTCGACGCGACGGGCCAGCTGACGGTCAGGGACCTGAAGGAGGCGGAACTGCCCGGTTCCGCGGTCCGCGCCGTGCTCTCGGTGCCGGCGTGACGGGCCCGGCCGCCGGAGTGGTTCCCCGCGAAGAGGCGTTCGGCTTCGCCCAGCGCCGGTCCTTGGTGTTCTCTGCCTGGTGGTACCCCGCGGTGCTGGCCGTCTCCGGGGCCGTCCATGCCGGACTCGCCCTGGCCCTGGCCCTGGGGCAGAGCGCGGAAACGGGAGTTGTGATGGCAATCCTGGGAGTGGTCGGCTCAGCCCTGGGCTGGGCGTTCACGGCGTGGCCGCGGTTCACCCGCAAACCACCCAGGCCCGCGTCGGATGTCCCGCGGGTGGAACAGGGCATCCGGATCACTCCCGGCATGATCCGGACCATCCTGATCGCCAGCGCGCTGGGTGTTGGCGCCCTGGTGTTGTTCACGCCGTCGGGCGGGTCGCCGGAATCCCTGCCGCTGCTGGGCACGCTGGTGATCTGGCCGCTGGGCCTGGCCGCGGGCCTGGCCTATACCCGCCGGCTGATGATGAACAGCGCCGGGCTCTACGCGCAGTGGCTGGAACGCCGCTAGAGCGTCAGGCTGGCCCCTCAGATCCCTTCGGCCTCGTCCACGGTGAGCTGGGACTCGAACATCCGGAAGTAACGGCCGCGCAGGGCCACCAGCTCCTTGTGGGTGCCCTGCTCCACGATCCTGCCGTCCTCCAGCATGTAGACGATGTCCGCCTTCTCGATCGTGGCGAGCCGGTGGCTGATGGCGATCATCGTGCTGCTGCGGTCGGCGAAGAGCCGCGTGAAGATCCGGTGCTCCGCGAGCGCATCGATGGCCGAGGTCGGCTCGTCCATGACCATAAACGGGGCACCCCGGTAGAAGTTCCGGGCCATCGCGAGCCGCTGCCACTGCCCGCCGGACAGCCCGCTGCCCTTCCGCCCGCGCGGATCCTCCATCCAGTTGCTGACGTGGTTGTCCAGGCCGTTGGGCAGCCTGTTGATGAACTCGAGGGCCTCGGCGTCGGCCGCGGCGCGGCGGATCCGCCCGTCGTCGCGCGGTGAATCGACGTCGCCGAAGAAGATGTTCTCCGCCGCGGTCGCGAACTCGTACTTCAGGAACTCCTGGCTGAGCACCGCCAGGTGGCGGTGCCAGGACTTGACGTCGACGGCGGCGAGGTCGACGCCGTCGAGCAGCACCTGCCCGGTGTCCGGGCGGTAGAGCCCGGCGAGGATGCGGATCAGGGTGGACTTGCCGGCGCCGTTCTCCCCCACGATGGCGATGTGCTGGCCTTCGCGGATGGTCAGCGAAATGCCTTTGATGACCTCCAGCTCGCTGCCCGTGTACGTGAAGCGGATATCCCGCAGCTCCACGGTCCCGGGCGCCTGCAGCAGCGGCGGGGCATGGTCGGAGGGCACCGGCAGCGCCATGAAAAGCTCGTAGTCCTTGAGGTTCGCCAGGTCCTCGTCGATGGAGCTGAGCGAGGAGACGAGGCTGTTGGCGGTCGACAGGGCCCGGCTGACGATCTGCTGCACGTAGAGGAACTGGCCCACCGGCTGCGCCCGGGCGATGATCTGCCCGACCACCCAGATCAGGGACACGACCTCCGCCCCGTACTGCAGGGCGTCCGCGGCGAGCTGTTTGGGAATGTAGCGCTTCTGGAAATCCAGCCGCCTCCGTTCGTCCGCGTCCCGCAGCCGTGACCGCAGCCCCATCAGGTACCCGACGATCCCGTAAAGCCGCATCTCGGCGATGTGCTGCGGGCGCAGGAGGTTGGTCTCGATCATCCGCCGCTGCCGGCGCGAGTCGATCTGGGTGTTCCAGTGCGCGATCTGCTCACGGGAGAGCTTGAACTGCAGGTAGACGCTGGGCACGATCGCCACGAGCACGATCACCGCAATCCACCAGCTGACCAGCAACAGCGCGCCGATCGCCAGGATCACCGAGACCAGCTGGGTGAAGATGGCCGCGATCCGGTCCAGCACCCGGGCGTAGGAATCGGAAAAGCGCTTGGCCCGGTCGTACAGGTCCACCGTTTCCTTGTCGTCGTAGCGCCAGAATTCCAGCGCTAGGAACCGCTCGTACATGAGGTCGCCTACGATCGCGCCGACCTTGAAGCTCATGAGCTGCTGGATGTACCGGTCCACGCTGCTGAAGGCGCCCCAGAACAGGCCCAGCGCGGCGGTGATGATGACGTAGACAATCGCCTGCTGACCCGCGGCGGCATCGCCGGCGTAGGCGGCCGCGAGGGCCGTGGTGGTCAGGGCGGCGAAGTAGGTGGTGACGAGCGGCAGCAGCGCCGAAATCAGCGACCCCACCACTTTCATCACGACGGCGGCGGGCGAGGCCCGGAAGCTGACGCGCAGCACCTGCGCCACCGCGCGGGCGTAGGGCCGCAGCGCCAGTTTGCGCTTCGACTCGCGGGCGGGCCTGAGTTCGGACATGCCTCCAGCCTAGTTGCCGAATTTCCGCGCGCCGGCACGGCGGCCGCGGACGCACGCAGGCCACGGGGGGCGTTCCCCGTGGCCTGCGTGCTGCTGGAGCTGTGCGGGTTAGCGCGAACCGTAGTTCGGCGCCTCCACGGTCATCTGGATGTCATGCGGGTGGGACTCCTTGAGCCCGGCCGGCGTGATCCGGACGAACTTCCCGCGGGCCTTCAGTTCCGGCACGGTCGGGGCGCCGGTGTAGAACATGGTCTGGCGGAGGCCGCCGACCAGCTGGTACGCGACCGAGGCGAGCGGGCCGCGGTAGGCCACCCGGCCCTCGATGCCTTCCGGGATGAGCTTGTCATCGCCGGAGACGTCGGCCTGGAAGTAGCGGTCCTTGGAGTAGGAGGTGTTCTTCCCGCGGGTCTGCATGGCCCCGAGGGAACCCATGCCGCGGTAGAGCTTGAACTGCTTGCCGTTGACGAAGATCAGGTCACCCGGGGACTCGTCGCAGCCGGCGAGCAGGGAGCCGAGCATAACGGTGTCGGCGCCGGCCACCAGGGCCTTGCCGATGTCGCCCGAGTACTGCAGGCCGCCGTCGGCGATCAGCGGCACGCCGGCGGGGATGGCGGCCTTGGCGGACTCGTAGATGGCGGTGATCTGCGGGACGCCGACGCCGGCGACGACGCGGGTGGTGCAGATGGAGCCGGGACCCACGCCGACCTTGATGCCGTCGGCACCGGCGTCGATCAGCGCCTGGGCGCCTTCGCGGGTGGCGGCCTGGCCGCCGATGATGTCCACGTGCGCGGCCGCCGGATCGGACTTGAGCCGGCGGATCATGTCCAGGACACCCTGGGAGTGGCCGTTGGCGGTGTCGACGAAGAGGGCGTCCACGCCGGCGTCGATCAGCGCCATGGCCCGCTCCCAGCCGTCGCCGAAGAACCCGATGGCGGCGCCGACGCGCAGCCGGCCTTCGTCGTCCTTGGTGGCCAGCGGGTACTGCTCGGCCTTGGTGAAGTCCTTGGTGGTGATGAGGCCCTTGAGCCGGCCCTGCTCGTCGACGAGCGGGAGCTTTTCGATCTTGTTGGTCGCCAGCTTGTGCGAGGCTTCCTCGCGGCTGATGCCGACGTGTCCGGTGACGAGGGGCATCTTGGTCATGACGTCGCTGACCAGGCGGAGCGGGAAATCCGATTCCGGGACGAAGCGGGTGTCACGGTTGGTGACGATACCCAGCAGCCGCATGCCCTCGTCCACGACGGGCAGGCCGGAGACCCGGTAGTGCGAGCAGATTTCGTCGAGTTCGGCCAGCGTCGCTTCCGGGCCGATGGTCAGCGGGTTGGTGATCATGCCCGATTCGCTGCGCTTGACCCGGTCCACCTGGTCCGCCTGGTCGGCGATGGAGAGGTTGCGGTGCACGACGCCGAGGCCGCCCTGGCGGGCCATGGCAATCGCCATCCGCGATTCGGTGACCGTGTCCATCGCCGCGGACAGCAGCGGGGTCTGGACCGTGATGCGCTTGGAGATCCGGGAGGACGTGTCGGCCTCGGAGGGGATGACGTTTGTGTGGCCGGGCAGCAGCAGGACGTCGTCGTACGTCAGTCCGATGAAGCCGAAGGGGTCGTGTTCGGGCTGGGTCATGAGTGCGCCTCTTACCTTGGGTATGGGTTTCACGGGTAGGGGTTGCAACAGATGACCAGCCCGTCATTACGGGCATGGCCTGTGCAGAAGTGTTGATTAAATACTAGAACCTTGGCGGCGATCCCCATATTCCGGGGCAGTAATGTGAGCAACGGCACCGCACGGACGGGCGCCGCCGGGTCAGGTCCAGCCGGTGGCCGCGAGCAGCCGCCGTTCGAACATGGGGATCATGCTCTGGACATAAGTCTTGGTCAGGTGGTTGTCGTCCTTGTAGACGTACACATTCCCGACGACGGCCGGGCAGATCCCGCCGGCGCAGATGAAGTCGCTGAGGTCCATCAGGTGCAGCCGCGGCACCTGCCCCCGGTAGGCGTCCAGCGGGGAGGACTCGGCCAGGGATTCCTGCAGCGGCACCCGGCATTTCGGTGCCTCGGGGCCGTGCTTCTGGACGCATTCGGGCATGTTCATGCTGAAGCGCGGGTTGTCGCGGATGCCGACCACGTCAATGCCGGCGGCGGTGAGGGGTTGGATGCCCTCGAGGTACTGCGGCACCTCGGTTTCGAAGGGTGCGTCCTTGTGGGTCAGCGAGGCGACGGTGAAGACCGCGTCGGGCCGGTGGTCCAGGACGTACTGGGCGCTGGCCTTGTTGAAGGCGTTGCATCCGGCGTCCCGTTCCGGGGATTCGCCGCCGAAGCGGCAGTTGCCCTTCAGGAGGGCCACCACTTCCCAGCCGTGGCTGCGGGCAATCGGGCCGAGTGCGGCCATGTACTGCTGGGCGTGGGAGTCCCCGAGCACCACGAGGCGTTTCGTGACGGTGTCGGGGCGGCTGTTCTGCAGGCATCCCGCGAGCAGCGGGTCACCCGGGACGTTCCCGTCCGTGCACAGCCCGTCGATGTCCGCCCACTCGTTCTTCATGGCGACCGGAGCGGGGATGATCTTCGCGTCCGGCGTCGGTTTGCCCGCGTTCTCGGGCGCAAGGGCCGCCGCGCCGGGGGTCAGTTCCCTCGGCTGTGCCGCGGCCACCGCCTCGTCGGCCATGAGCTTGCTCTGCCATACGGACACCGGGCCAGCCAGCAGTGCACCACACGCAGCAATCACGACGGCGGTGCGCCAGGCCCGGCGCTGCGGCCAGTGCCACTCGCGCAGCGGCTTCTCCACGAACCGGGTGGTCAGCACGGCCAGCACGATCGAGGCGGCAACAATCGCCAGGCCCTGGACCAGGTTCGGCGCGGTGATGCCCGTCGCGGCGAGGGCCAGCACCAGCAGCGGCCAGTGCCAGAGGTAGAGGGCGTAGGAGTTGTCCCCGAGGGCCACCAGCGGCTTCCAGGCCAGGAAGCGGTCCACGCCGAAGCGGCTGCCGCTCTGTCCGGCGACGATGATGGCAGCGGCGGCCAGCGTCGGCCACAGCGCGATGAAGCCGGGGAAGGAGCGGTCCACGGTGAGCAGCAGGCCGCAGGAGAGCATCGCGGCGAGACCGGCCCAGCCGAGGACAAGCCGCAGCGCCTTGCCGGGCTTGAGGTGCGGCAGCGCGAGGGCCAGCAGCGAGCCGAGGGCGAACTCCCAGAGCCGGGTGCGGGTGTCGAAGTAGGCGTGGGACTGGTTGGTGGCCGTCTGCTCGATCGAATACACCAGCGACACCACGAAGATCGCGCCGAACGCCGCGGCCAGGAGCGCCGGATAGCTCACCCGGGCCCCCAGCGGGGTCCGGTGCAGGAACCGCAGCAGCAGGGCCGCTCCGGCGAACACGAGCGGCCAGAGCAGGAACACCTGGCCCTGGATGGACAGTGACCAGAAGTGCTGCAGCGGGCTGGCCCCGGCATGGTCCTGCGCGTAGTAGTCGACGGCGGTGTCCGCGAGCAGCCAGTTCTGCCGGTACAGCAGCGAGGCCCAGGCCTGGTCGAGCACGTCCGGCCAGCGGCTCTGGGGCAGGACCACGCGGGTGCCGGCCAGCACCCCGAGGATGACTACCACGACGGCGGGCAGCAGCCGTTTGAGCAGGTGGAGCCAATGGCTCAGGAGCCGCAGCGGCTTGCCGGCCTCGACCTTGCGGGCAAAGCTGAGCGTCATCAGGAACGCCGAAATCAGCAGGAAAATGTCGACCCCGCCGGAGACCCGCCCGAGCCACACGTGGTATGTGACCACCATGAGGACCGCCAGGGCACGGAGGCCCTGGACTTCGGGGCGGTAGGCCGATTTTGCGCGCGGCTGCGAACCCGCCTCCGCTGCCGGCAGGCTGGCCATGGTTCGCTGAATCGACACTCGGGACCCTCCAGGCCGGTTTCCAAAGCATCAATGCTACCGAGTCGTAATTTTGCTGGCCAATCACGGCGCCGCGTGCAGCCGCCCGGTCGCCGACCCCGGACCGTCCCGGAGGCTACCCTGTAACGAGCCAGAGGAGGCCGCATCGTGATCGCACAGCTGCGCATTTGTGTTCCGGAACAGTTGTCCGACGCCGTCATGGACTGCTCCACCGGAGAGGTCGGCGTCGCCGAGGTCTCCCGCCATCCGGGGGCGTCCGTCCTCCCGCCGGGGGACGTCATCCATGTCCTGCTGGCGCGGGAGTCCGTGGAGCGGCTGGTGGAGAAACTCCATGTCCTGAAGGTCCAGGAACAGGGCTCGATCTCGGTCATCATGCCGGAGGTGGTGCTCTCGGACCGGGCGGACAGGGCCTCGCAGGACGCGCCCGGCGAAGCCGCGGACGCCGTGATCTGGGACGAGGTGTCCCGGCAGACGGGCGAAGACTCGCGGCTGACCTGGAGCTTCCTGGCTTTCCTCATCCTGGCGACCCAGCTCGTGGGCATCGGCATCGTCACGGACTCGACCATCCTGATCGTCGGCGCGATGGCGGTCGGCCCCGAGTTCGGCCCGCTGGCGGCCCTCGCCGTGGCGATTGTGCAGCGGCAGTGGAAGCTGGGGCGGAGTGCCGCGCTGGCCCTGGGCGTCGGTTTCCCCGTCGCGATGCTGGCCGCGGCCCTCTCGGCGTGGCTCTCGGTGCCGCTGGGGCTCTTCCCCGCCGATGTCCTGGACCGCGGCTCCGCCGCCGAGTTCATCTACCACCCGGGGCCGTATTCGCTGATTGTCGCCGTGCTGGCCGGCATCGCCGGGATGCTGTCCGTGATCAGCGGGCGCTCGGCCGCGCTGACCGGCGTCTTCATCTCCGTGACCACGGTGCCTGCGGCCGGATTCGTGGCCGTCGCGCTGGTGCTGGGCGAGTTTGAGAAGGCGGCTGGTTCCGCCCTGCAGCTGGCGGTGAACCTGGTGGGAATCGTAGCGGCGGCCGTTGCGGTCCTCCTCTTCTACCGCGTCATCACCAAACGGTTGCCCGAAGAGACTGCCCTTCGGCTCAGGCGGCAGCTGCGACGGAGCCGCGGCTGACGGTGGCTAGGAGCGCAGCAGCCCGCGCAGTGTCTGTATGGTGTCGACCTCCGCCGCCGTCTTGTCGTCGCGGTAGCGCTTGACCCGTGCGAACCGCAGCGCGACTCCGCCCGGGTAACGCGGGGAAAGCTGCACACCGTCGATCGCGATCTCAACGACGACGGCTGGTTCCACCCAGACGGTGCCCGCGGTGCGCCGCACCTCGAGCTCCTGGAACCTCCCGGTCTGCCAGCGCAGCAGGGCATCGGTGAGGCCTTTGAAGGTCTTCCCCACCATCACATAGCCGCCGGGTTCGCCGAACTCCCCGGCCGGGTCGAGGGCTCCGAGGTGCAGGTTCGACAGCAGCCCGGTACGCCGCCCGGACCCCCACTCGCAGGCGAGCACCACCAAGTCGTAGGTAAGCACCGGTTTCACCTTGATCCAGTTGGAACCACGCCGGCCGGCCGCGTAGGCCGATTCGACCGCCTTCACAACCACACCCTCATGGCCTGAGGCGAGCGCATCGCGGGACACTCTCTCAGCGACGGCCGCGTCCGCCGTGATCTCCCCGGGGATCCGGTGCTCAGGGGCGATGCGTTCGAGCACCTCGATGCGCACTGACAGCGGCTCGTCAAGCAGGTCGCGCCCGTCGATGTGGAGAACGTCGAAGAACCACGGATGCAGCACGGTGGCGCGCGCCGCGTCGGCCCCGAAGCGCGCCATGGTCTCCTGGAACGGTCGCGGGCCGCCGTCCTCGTCGAGGGCGAGGGTCTCGCCGTCGAGGATCACATCGCGCACCGGCAGTCGGCGGACCAATTCCACCACCTCGGGCAGCCGGTGGGTCACGTCGGCCAGGGTGCGGGTATAGATGCGGACCTCGTCGCCCACGCGATGCACCTGGATGCGCGCGCCGTCGAGCTTGTATTCCACCGAAGCCTTCCCCGTGACGTCCAGCGCCGCGCTGGGGCTGGCCGCGGTTGCGGCGAGCATGGGGTGCACGGGACGGCCGACGACGAGGCCAACGGCTTCAAGCTGGTCCGCCGTGCCCTTGAGGGCCAGCAGGGCGGTCTCGCCTAGATCGCCGGAGAGCATGGCCGCACGGCGTACGGCGTCGACCGGCCGGCCGGAGGCACGGGCAATGGCATCCGTCAGCACCCCCTCAAGGGCACCGGTACGCAGTTCACCGAGCAGCACGCCGGCGATGAAGGCCTGCTCGCGCTCGGTGGCGGCGGCGGTCAGCAACCGGAGGGTGGCGGCGCGCTCCGCCGCCGATCCGGCGCCGCCCATGACGAGCAGCCGCCCCAGCGCAGCATCGACGTCGACGACGGTAAGACTTGGCTCGGCAGCCGGCTCCCCCATGGCCGCTGTCATACCGCGCCAACCGACCCCGACCCGGCCCTGCCGCGGCCTGGCGATGAGCAGGCCGACGGCCGTCGCGATGTCCCCGGGCTCCATCCGGCGCAGCAGGTCGGCCAGCGCTGCGACTTTCTCCAGCCGGGAGCGGGTCGAGGCCACGGCATCACTGGTTATCACGAGCTCGTCCAGCAGCATGGCACCAGTCTGCCACGCCCGCCGACGCCGGCCAGTCCGATTGGGCGGGAACCATTCGGGCCACCGGGGGCATCATGGACACAAAAAACCGGCCCAGCGGACGCTGGACCGGTTTCCTGTTCACAGGTTCACTGTGTGGGCTGCAGCCTAGTGGCTGTGGCCTGCGTGCTCGTCTTCGTTGGCAGGCTTCTCGACCACGAGGGTTTCCGTGGTGAGCACCAGTGCCGCGATGGACGCCGCGTTGCGGAGGGCCGCACGCGTCACCTTCACGGGGTCGATGACGCCGGCAGCGATCAGGTCTTCGTAGTCGCCGGTCTTGGCGTTGAAGCCCTGGTTGTTGGCCGATTCCGCGACCTTGGCGACGACAACGTAGCCGTCGAAGCCGGCGTTCTGGGCGATCCAGCGCAGCGGCTGGGTCAGTGCCCGGCGGACGATGCCGACAGCAGCTGCCGCGTCGCCCTCGAGGGCCTGGACGGCCGGGTCCTCGTCGAGCGCCTTGAGGGCGTGGATGAGGGCGGCGCCGCCGCCGGCGACGATGCCTTCTTCCAGGGCAGCGCGGGTCGAGGACACGGCGTCCTCGATGCGGTGCTTCTTTTCCTTCAGCTCGACCTCGGTGGCAGCGCCGACCTTGATCACGCCGATGCCGCCGGCCAGCTTGGCCAGGCGTTCCTGCAGCTTTTCCTTGTCCCAGTCGGAGTCCGTGCGGGTCAGCTCGGCGCGCAGCTGGGAAACCCGGGCTGCGACGTCCTCGGCCGAACCGGCGCCGTCGACGATGGTGGTGTTGTCCTTCGTGACGGTGATGCGCCGGGCGGTGCCCAGCACCTCAAGGCCGACCGTGTCCAGGCTGAGGCCCAGTTCCGGCGAGACAACCTGCGCGCCCGTGAGGGTGGCGATGTCCTGCAGCATGGCCTTGCGGCGGTCGCCGAAGCCCGGTGCCTTGACGGCAACGACGTTCAGGGTGCCGCGGATCCGGTTGACGATCAGCGTGGAGAGTGCCTCGCCGTCGACGTCCTCAGCGATGATGAAGAGCGGCTTGGAGCTCTGCAGCGCCTTCTCCAGCAGCGGCAGGAAGTCCTGGACCGAGGAGATCTTGCCCTGGTTGATCAGGATCAGGGCGTCTTCGAGGACAGCTTCCTGGCGTTCCGCGTCGGTGACGAAGTACGGGGACAGGTAGCCCTTGTCGAACTGCATGCCCTCGGTGAGGACCAGTTCGGTCTGCGTGGTGGAGGATTCCTCGATGGTGATCACACCATCCTTGCCGACCTTGTCGAATGCCTCGGCCAGCAGTTCGCCGATCTCGTCGCTCTGGGCGGAGATGGACGCGACGTTGGCGACCTGGGTGCCTTCGACCGGGCGGGCGTTTTCGAGCAGGCGGGCGGCGATGGCCTCAACCGAGACCTCGATGCCGCGCTTGATCTGGCCCGGGGCGGCGCCTGCCGCAACGTTGCGGAGGCCTTCCTTGACGAAGGCCTGTGCCAGCACCGTGGCGGTGGTGGTTCCGTCACCGGCAACATCGTTGGTCTTGGTGGCGACCTCCTTGGCAAGCTGCGCGCCAAGGTTCTCGTAGGGGTCGTCCAGCTCGACTTCGCGGGCGATGGTGACGCCATCGTTGGTGATCGTGGGGGCGCCCCACTTCTTGTCCAGCACGACGTTGCGGCCGCGCGGGCCAAGCGTCACCTTGACCGTGTTGGCGAGCTTATCGATGCCGGCTTCAAGCGACCGGCGGGCAGCGTCGTTAAACGCAAGCTGCTTTGCCATGGTTTTGTCCTTTCAAAGACAGAACCCCGCGCAACTGACCCGTCAAAGGAGGATCGGCGGCGCGGGGTCCAAGAGAGTTACTTTACGACGATCGCCAGAACGTCGCGGGCGGACAGCACGAGGTAATCGGTGCCGCCGGTCTTGACTTCAGTTCCGCCGTACTTGGAGTAGATAACAACGTCGCCAATGGCGACGTCGATCGGAACGCGGTTGCCGTTGTCGTCAAAGCGGCCGGGGCCTACTGCGACAACTTCGCCTTCCTGCGGCTTTTCCTGCGCGGAGTCCGGGATGACCAGGCCGGAAGCCGTGGTCTGCTCGGCTTCGAGCGGGCGGACAACAATACGATCCTCAAGAGGCTTAATAGAGACCGACAATGACCTCTCCTTTTCGTCAGCAAATTCGTGGACTACAAAGCTGTGGTGCCAAGGCGTACAGACCGTCGTCGCGGTGCCGGCAGCAGCCTGGCTGTAAAGCTTCAGGTGTTAGCACCCTCCTAGGGAGAGTGCTAATGACGACTCTATGTAAGTAGTTAGCACTCGGTCAAGGCGAGTGCCAGAAATTCGTTCCCGGCGAACGCTGGGCCTGCGCCGACGCCTGCATCGGTGCCGGTCACGGTGCCGGTCACGGTGCCGTCGCGGACTACCGTCCGCCGAGGTCCTCGAAGTCGACATCCTCGCCGTTGTCGCCGTCGTCGGAACCCGCTTCGTTCCGGTGCCGGTACAGCACCAGGCCCCCGGCCGCGGCCAGGGCGACGCCCAGGACCAGGAACACGACGCCGCCGGCGCGGACCCCGGCGTAGTTCTCGCGGATGGCCTTCGCCTCGTCGGTGGCGTCCTGGACGCTCTGGCCGCCGACGGAATAGACGGTGGCGTTGAAGGAGTCCAGGAAGAAGATGATGACCAGCAGGGCCACACACACGACGGCGATGACGCCGCCGGCGATCAGCGCCGGCCGGGCGTAGCGGGCGAGTCCCCGGCGGGCGGGGCGGCCGCCGTCGGGGTCCTGCTGGGCGGCGCCGCCCTCCGGGTCGTCCTCGTCCGTGCCGCTGTTTTTCGTGCCGCTGTCATCCATGCCGTCAACCTTATCGGGCGCACGGCTCCGCCCCGCGCTGAACTAGGCTTGATCCCATGTCTGACGCACCGCAGGACCAAATCGCCCCGCTGCTGAACCCCGAGGGCTGGGATCTGCTGGCGTCATTGGGCCCCTACAAGGAGGACGAGGCGTTCCGCCTCAACGCCTCGCTCCGGAAGGCCGGCCACTCCCCCGAACTCGTCTCCGCCGTCCTCACCCAGTCGCGGCTGCGGACCAAGGCCGAGGCCAAATTCGGCGAGTTCGCCCGGCAGATGATTTTCACCCAGGCGGGCCTGGAGCAGGCCACCCGGCTCACCGTGGCGGCCCGGCATGCGCAGCGCTTCGCGGAAGCCGACGTGCAGCATGTGGCGGACCTTGGCTGCGGCCTCGGCGGCGACGCCATGGCGCTCGCCTCACTCGACATCCAGGTCACGGCGGTGGAAAGGGACGAGACGACGGCGGCCTGCGCCACGATGAACCTGATCCCGTTCCGGAACGCCACCGTGGTCCATTCCGATGCGACAACCGTGTCCCTCGACGGGATGGACGGCGTGTGGCTGGACCCGGCGCGCCGGACCACCTCCACCTCGGGCACGAAGCGGCTCTGGGATCCGGAGGACTTTTCCCCGCCGCTGTCCTTCGTCGAGTCCCTGGCCGGGGCCGGCCTGGCCGTGGGGGTGAAGATGGGCCCGGGCATGCCGCACGATTCGGTGCCCAAGAACTGCGAGGCCCAGTGGGTGTCGGTGGGCGGGGACGTCACCGAGGTGGCGCTGTGGTTCAACGCGGTCCGGCGTCCGGGGATCCGGCGGGCTGCCCTGCTGCTGGGCCCCGCGGGCGCGGCCGAGCTCACCAGCGCCGAGGACTTCGCCGGCGGCCCGGTCGCCCCGGTGGGGCCGGTCGAAGGCTACCTCTACGAGCCCGACGGCGCCGTCATCCGCGCCGGGCTGGTGGCCGACATCGCGCTCCAGCTGGGCGGGCATCTCGTGGACGAGCACATCGCCTACATCTGCGCCCCGGAACTGCGGGACACCCCCTTTGCCCGGCCCTACAAGGTGCTGGAGGTAATGCCGTACAACGTCAAGGCGCTCAAGGCCTGGGTCAAGGACCGGGGCATCGGGGTCCTGGACATCAAGAAGCGCGGCACGTCGGTCACGCCTGAGGAGCTGCGCAAACAGCTCCTCCCGGGCGGCGGCAAGAACAAGGGCAAAAAGACAGCCACCCTGGTCCTCACCCGGATCGGGGAGGAGCGGGTGGCCATCTCGGTGGAGCCGGTCTAGTTCCGGGCCACGTCCGGACGGATGGCTACTGGGCCCGCATGAAGTCCTCGGCGGCCCGGACCTGCTCGTCGCTGGGCCGGATCCCGGTGTACAGCACAAACTGCTCCAGCGCCTGGATGGTCGCCACCTCCGCACCGGTGATCACGGTTTTGCCGGCCGCGCGGGCGGCCTGGATCAGCGGGGTCTCGGCTGGCAGCGCGACGACGTCGAACACCACCTGCGCGTCGTCCACGGCCTCCTGCGGGAAGGACAGGGCCTCGGTGTCGGGGCCCCCTGCCATACCGATGGGGGTGACGTTGATGATCATGTCGGCCGTCAGGGCATCGACGTCGGCGCGCCAGGCGAAACCGTAGAGCCCGGCGAGTGCCTGTCCCGCCCCCTCGTTGCGCGCGATCACGGTGACGTCCCGGAACCCGGCGTCGCGCAGGGCCGCGGCGGTGGCCTTCGCCATGCCGCCGGCGCCGCGGAGCAGCACCGAGTAGGTCGCTGGGACGGCGTTGCGCTGCAGCAGCTGCTCGATCGCCGTGTAGTCCGTGTTGTAGGCGGTGAGCGTGCCGCCGTCGTTGACGATCGTGTTGACCGAGTCGATGGCTTTCGCGGACGGGTCCATCACATCCACGAGCGCGATGACGTCCTCCTTGTACGGCATCGACACGGCGCAGCCGCGGATTCCGAGGCCGCGCACGCCGGCGATCGCCTGGCCGAGGTCGGTGGGGGCGAAGGCCTTGTAGATCCAGTTCAGGCCCAGCTGGTCATACAGGTGGTTGTGGAAGCGCGTCCCGTTGTTGCTCGGCCGGGCCGAGAGCGAGATGCAGAGGGTCATGTCTTTATTCAGGATGGGCACCCCTCCATTAAACGACAGGCCGGGGCCGGGCAGGGCGTTCCCGGGCGCGGGCCGGACCGCGCCGGCCAGATCTCACGCGCAGCCGGTTCCCGGGTGCTGGGATCCGACGGCGACCGGAAGCTTGCCGGGAGCCCTGGCGTGTCCGGCCAGCACGGCGGCCAGCGCGTCGAAAGCGCCCTGGCTCCGGCCGTAAAGTGCAATCCTGGCAGGAGCTGTGGAGTGCGCCAGCGGCCAGGGCGCGTCGAGAGCGACCGCCACGTCCGCCGGCGTCTGTGGGGCTGCCGGTGCGGACGGTGATGCCGGCGCGCCGATCAGGGAGACCAGCGGCCCCTCACCCATGCTGATGCCAGCATTCCGGGCAGCGGCGGCGAACCGCGCCCGGTCCTGGGCCGAGCCGCCCGTCACCCGGACGCTGGGCGGCACCATCGGCCCGCGGCAGGGCCCGGCCAGCACGGTGATGGCCGCGGCGGAGACTTCCTGGGACAGTCCGCTGCCGCTGCCGGGGGCCGTTCCGGGCCCGGCGCCGGTTCGGGCGCGCCAGATCATCATGGTGACCACGCGCTGCGCCGCCTCGGCCAGCCGCTCGGGCGGCAGGGCGCCGCTGCGCACCGCGGCGGTGATCGCGGCGTGGGCCGCCTCCACGTTCGCGGGCATCAGCAGCAGATCGGCGCCGGCGGCCAGGGCCAGCGGAGCGGCGGAGTCGTTGGGGTACGATCCCTTGACCGCGCCCATGTTGAGCGCATCCGTGACGGCCACGCCCTGGAATCCCATGCCACGCAGTTCGGCGTAAGCCGCCCCGGACAGGGAGGCCGGAACGCCGGGCTCGAGCGCGGGCACGTCGATGTGGCCGGCCATGACCATCGGCAGGCCGGCATCGATGGCAGCCTGGAAAGGCTTCAGGTCCTTGGCCCGGAGCTGCTCCAGGCTTGCGCCCTGGACCGGCAGCCGGGCATGGGAATCGACGCTGACGGAGCCGTGGCCGGGAAAGTGTTTCGCGGCCGGCAGCAGCCCCGCGGCCAGCATCCCCTGGGAAAAGGCGACGCCGAAGCCGGACGCGGCGTCGGCGTTCCCGGACATCGACCGGGCTCCGATGGTCGGATCGGCCGGGCCCATGGTGACGTCGGAGGTCGGGGCGAAGTCGGTGTTGAAGCCCAGTGCCGCGAGTTCGGAGGCCATGGCCTGGCCGGCCTCACCGGCGAGCGGACCGCTTCCCGCCGCGCCGTAGCTCATCGGGGCAGGCCATTCGGTCAGTGGCGCGCGCAGCCGCGCCACCACGCCGCCCTCCTGGTCGACGCCGATCAGTCCGGGCCAGCTGCGGCCGCCGGCCCGTGCCGCGGTCTGGAGCCGGCTGGCGACGCCGTGCATCGCCGCGGTGTCCACCCGTCCGTCCGGTGTTCCCGGGACGTTGTCGCCCATGATGATGGATCCGGCCAGGTGCAGGCGCTCGATGAGCGCGGCCTGGGCCTCGTGGTCGAGTCCGCGGTAGAACGGCAGCAGGACCTGCCCGGCCCGCTGCTCGGGGGTCATCGCGGCGACGGCCCGCGCCGCGGCGGTCGCGTCCCGCTGCTGCGGCCCCCAGCCGAGCGGCCGGGTCCCGACGCGGGGGAAGGCATCCGGATCGTCCGGCAGCGTCGCGGACGGATCCGACAGGGGCGCCGGAACTGGCACCGGCGCGGCGGGTACGGTCGGCGCGGTGGGTACGGTCGGCGCGGTCGCTGCGGGGGCCGCGGAATCCGCTGCGGGGCCCGGCGTCGGGGTCTCCGAGCAGGAGGCGGTTGCGAGGACAAGCCCCAGAATTGCCGTCAGCACCGCTGCGGTCCGCGTACTTTTGTGAACACTTTCACGTCTTAGCTGCAATCTGGCCACCGGCTCAATGCTACCCCTGCACTAGACTTGAGCCACCGTTGTCCCGCCAACTGTCCGGCAATTCCGCCCGTGACGTTGCCCGCCGGGGCAGGGAAACGGACAGCAAAACAATGAAGGGACCACATGAAGATTGATTTCGCTTCATCCAGGCAATCAACTCTTGGTGTGGAATGGGAACTCGCCCTCGTGGATGCGGAAACCGGGGAACTGGCCTCCGTGGCCAAGGAGGTCCTCCGCGGGGTCGCCGCGCGGCACCCCGAACTGAACGAGGACGACGAGCACCCGCACATCAAGCAGGAGCTGCTCCTGAACACGGTGGAGCTGGTCACCGGGATCTGCAATACCGTGGCGGAAGCGAAAGCGGATCTGAGCAGTTCCCTCGCCGCCGTGCGTGATGTCACCGATCCGATGGGCGTCGAGATCTTCTGCGCCGGCAGCCACCCCTTCAGCCCGCCGCAGCTGCAGCCGGTGACCGACAAGGAACGCTACGCCAAGCTCATTGACCGCACGCAGTGGTGGGGCCGCCAGATGGTGATCTACGGCGTCCACGTGCATGTGGGCCTGGACAGCCGGGACAAGGTGCTGCCCGTCCTGGACGGCCTGGTGAACTATTTCCCGCAGTTCCAGGCGCTCTCCGCCTCCAGCCCGTTCTGGGGCGGCGAGGACACCGGGTACGCCTCGCAGCGCGCACTGATGTTTCAGCAGCTCCCCACCGCCGGCTTGCCGTTCCAGTTCGGCAGCTGGGAGGACTTCGAGTCCTACGCCCAGGACATGTCCATCACCGGCGTGATCGACTCACTCTCCGAAATCCGCTGGGACATCAGGCCCGTCCCGCATTTCGGCACCATCGAGATGCGCATCTGCGACGGCCTGGCCACGCTGGAGGAAGTCGGCGCCATCGCGGCCCTGACCCAGTGCCTCGTCGACGAGTTCTCCACGACCCTGGACAACGGCGGCACCATCCCCACCATGCCGCCCTGGCATGTGCAGGAGAACAAATGGCGTGCGGCCCGCTACGGGCTGGACGCCATTATCATCCTGGACGCCGCCGGCAACGAGCAGCTTGTCACGGACCACATCCGCGAGACGGTCGCCCGGCTGGAACCCGTTGCGGTGAAGCTGGGCTGCACTGCGGAGCTGGCCGACGTCCTGAAAATCGTCGAGCGCGGCGCCGGGTACCAGCGGCAGCGGCGCGTGGCCGCCGAGCACGGCGGCGACTTGCGCGCCGTCGTACTGGATCTGGTCCAGCAGATGCGCAAGGGCCCCGAAGCCTAGACCGGGCGCCCGTCTGGCAGCATAAGCCGTTTTCAGCGCTCTTAACGGCCCGCAGCTGCCAGTCAGATCTACCCGGGGCGCCCGCTGTCGCGGGACAGTCTCAGGCCGAGACAGTGGTGACCGGCATGGAGGAATCCGGCGCGAAGCCGATGCCGCTCGGCGCGATCCCTGCCATCACCAGCTGGGCGCCGAGGGCCGCGACCATGGCGCCGTTGTCCGTGCACAGGGCCAGCGGCGGGACGGTCAGCCGGATCCCCGCGGCGCTGCAGCGCTGTTCCGTGAGCTGTCGCAGCCGTGAATTCGCCGCCACGCCGCCGCCGAGCAGCAGCTCGGTGATGCCGTTCTCCCGGCAGGCCAGCACGGCTTTGGAGGTGATGATGTCCACGACGGCCTCCTGGAACGCTGCGGCGATGTCCGCCACCGGCACGGTCTCGCCCCGGGCCTCGAACTGCTCCACGCAACGGGCGACGGCGGTCTTGAGCCCGCTGAAGGACCAGTCGTAGCGGTGCGGCCCGGGCTCTTCCGCGGTCCCCATGTATTTGGGCTGGCTGAGGCCGCGCGGAAAGCGGATCGCCTTGGCGTTGCCCGTGCGTGCCAGCCTGTCGATGGCCGGGCCGCCCGGATAACCGAGGCCCAGGAGCCGCGCCACCTTGTCGTAGGCCTCGCCGGCCGCGTCGTCGATCGTGGACCCCAGCAGCTCGACGTCCCCGGTGATGTTCCGGATCCGCAGGATTTCGGTGTGCCCGCCGGAGACCAGCAGGGCGCCGAGGTTTTCCGGCAGGGCGTTGGCCTGCGGGGTGTTCGTCGGGGTCTCCCGCGGGGCGCTGGCGAAGGGATGCAGGCCGCCGTCGTCCGTCTGGAGCAGCCCGACGCCGACATGCGCAACGAGGTGGTTGATGGCGTAGAGCGGTTTGCCCGTCGCGACGGCGAGCGCCTTGGCCGCGCAGACCCCGACCATCAGGGCGCCCGCCAGCCCGGGACCGGAGGTGACGGCGATGGCGTCGATGTCGGCCAGGGTCACCCCGGCCTCGGCCAGTGCCTCGCGGAGGGTGGGGACGAAGGCGTCCAGATGCGCGCGGGAGGCGATCTCGGGAATCACGCCGCCGAACCGCACGTGTTCGTCCATGGAGGAGGACACGGTGTTGGTCAGCAGCTGGGTTCCGCGGACAATCCCGACGCCGGTCTCATCGCACGAGGACTCGATGCCAAGGACCAGCGGCCGGCCGTGCTGGGTGCTGTTCATAGTCGGTCTGCTTCCCTGGGGGTGGTGGAGCCGGCGGCCTCCAGCCGCAGCCGCATGATCAGCGCGTCGACGCCGTCGCGGTAGTAGCGGGGCCGGACGTGGATCTGTTCGAATCCGTAGCGGCGGTAGAGCTGCTGGGCGCGGGGGTTGTCGGCCCGGACCTCCAGCAGCACGTCCTCGGCACTCCGCAGCCGGCTTTCCCGGATGAGTTCGGTCAGCAGCGCCGAGCCGATCCCCCGGCCTTCCTGCTCCGGCACGACGGCGATGGTCTGGACGTCCGCGATCGGCTGGATGCACATCAGCCCGGCGTAGCCCACGATCCGCCCTGCACGCTCGGCCACGAGGTAGCGCCGGGTTTCGGCCTGCGCCAGCTCGGCGGTGAACATCTGCAGCGGCCAGGCGTCCACCGGGAACAGCCTGACCTCCAGCTCATGCACGGCCGGGATGTCCGCCTCGGTCATGTCCCGGAGCATCACCCCGCCGGGCAGCCCCGCCGGCACCGCGCCCGGGCCCTGTCCTGCGTTCTGTGCTGAGTTCTGTCCTGGGTTCTGTGCTGAGTTCTGTCCTGCGGACGGCGCGCTCACAGCGCCCTCTTCCGCGGGCCTGGGACCTGTGCGTCGGACTCGCGAAGGTACAGCGGGGTGGATTCCAGCAGCCGCTCCCCCGCGGCGAGCCGTGCGAGCGCGAACTGGCCCAGCGAGAGGGCCTCCGGCTGGCGGTCGCGGAATTCCGGGACGGCCTTGACGACGTCGGCATAGAGGCCAGCGCCGGCGCCGTAGACCGGAAGATCGGGAAGGTCCGCGGCGAAACCGACGTGCGGGCCGTCCAGCAGGTGCGGCAGCTGGCCGCTGCTCAGCGCATACCGGGCCCAGTAGACCTCTTTGCGCCGGGCGTCCGTGGCGACGATGAACTCCGGCGCCGCATCCGTGGACTCCGCGACCTCCAGGGCGATGGCGTCCAGGCTCATCAGTCCGTAGAGCGGTTTGCCCCAGACGAACGAGAGCGTGCGGGCCGTGACGATCCCCGAGCGCAGGCCGGTGAACGGGCCCGGACCCACCCCGGTGACAACGGCGTCGAGGTCGTTGCCGCTCAGGCCGGCCTCGGCAAGGAGCGCCTCGATTCCCGGCGCCAGCACTTCGGCGTGGCTCCGGGTGTCTTCGGTGGCGAAGCTTCCCACGAGGGACTCCGGGGTGTCATCGGAGACGAGCGCGGCGCTGGCCACCGCCGAGGTGTCGATGGCAAGGATCAGCATCAGGTCCCTTCCGGGGTGCGGGGCAGTGGCTTGGGTGCGGTGCGTGCGGCGGGTGCGGGCCCGGCTGTCGCGGAAGCCGGCGCCGACGCCGGGAGGGCGGGCGGGTGCACCCAGCGAGGACCGAAGCCACGGATCACGATGGTGCGGGGCTCGTCGTCGTCGTCGGTGTCAAAGTCCAGCACCTCGGCGTCTCCGGCAGTTGCCGGGCCTTGGAGGGAATCCGGGGAGCTGGCAGGTGCGGGCCCCTGGGCGCCGCCGAGGCTGCGGACCAGGTCCACCTCCAGCCGGCTCTCGCTCAGGTGCTCCACCCGGCCGCGGCCCCATTCCACCACCGTTACGGCGCTGTCCATCGTGTTTTCCAGGTCGATATCGTCGATTTCCGAGGCCGAACCCAGCCGGTACGCATCCACATGCACCAGGTCCGGGCCGCCCGGCCGCGGACCGCCGGGCAGGTTCGGGTGGATCCGGACCAGCACGAAGGTCGGTGAGATGATGCCGGCCCGCACCCCCAGGCCCTCGCCGAGGCCCTGCGTGAAGGTGGTTTTTCCCGCGCCCAGCTCGCCGGTGAGGACCAGCAGGTCACCGGCTTGGAGCTGAGCGCCGAGGACAGCCGCGAGGGCGTGCGTTTCGTCCGCGGTCCCGACTCTCAGGGTCCGTTCCCAGGCTGCCGCGCTCACGGCCGCGGCTCGCCGCTGGCAGGCTCTTCGTTGATGTAGCGGCGCGGCACCCGGGGACTGATGCGCGTGACGATTTCGTAGTTGTTGGTGCCGGCCGCCCGGGCCCAGTCCTCGGCGGTGGGCCCGCCGTCGTCGCCGTTGCCAAAGAGCACGGCTTCGGCGCCGAGGACGCTGGGGCCGCCGGCGGAGACGTTGAGCGGGCCCAGGTCGATCACCATCTGGTCCATCGCGATGCGTCCCACCACCGGGTAGTTCACGCCCCCGACGCGGACCGGCCCTCCGGTGGCGATGCGGGGGACGCCGTCGGCGTAGCCGAGCGGGATCAGCCCGAGCGTGCTGGCGCCGCCGGTGCGGTAGTTCAGGCCGTAGGAGACGCCCTGGCCGGCCGGCACATCCTTGCAGTGCGACACGAGGGTGCGGACCGTCATGGCGGGTCGCAGGCCCAGCTCCTCCGAGCTCTGCCCGTCGAACGGCGACAGTCCGTACAGGCCGAGCCCGACGCGGACCAGGTCAAAGTGGGTGTCGGGCCGGGACATGGTGGCAGGGGTGTTGGCGAGGTGGCGCACCTCGGGGTCCACGCCGGCGTCCTGGGCGATGGCGAGGGCCTCGCGGAAGGCTGCCAGCTGGTCGTCGGTTTCCGGGCGCTCGGGTTCGTCGGCGACGGCCAGGTGGGAGAAGATGCCCACCACCCGCAGCAGGCCCTGGTCCTGGAAGTCCATGGCTTCGCCGACGAGGCCGTCCCAGGCATCCAGGGTCGCGCCGTTGCGGCCGAGACCGGTGTCCACTTTGAGGTGCACGCGGGCCGGCCGTTCCTGTTCGCGGGCCGCCGCAACGATGCGTTCCAGTTCCCAGCCGGAGCAGCCGATGTCGATGCCGGCGGCCACGGCGGCGGCGAAGTTGCTCTCCGGGGTGTGCAGCCAGGCCAGCAGGGGGGCCTCGATGCCGGCGGCGCGCAGGGCCAGAGCCTCGGAAATGTGGGCGGTTCCCAGCCAGTTGGCGCCGGCACCGAGGGCGGCGCGGGCGACGGGGACGGCGCCGTGGCCATAGGCGTCGGCCTTGACCACGGCCATCACCTGGGCCGGTGATGCCACAGCCGCCAGGCGGCGGACGTTGTGCCGGATGGCTTCGAGGTCGATTATTGCCGAGCGCTCCTCGGCGTAGGCCGGCGGAGCCTGCGGGACGGGCCGGAAGTCACCTGTTGCTGCTGGGTAAGTCACTTAACGATTCTAGGGGTGGCTGCGCATGCGGCTGAATTCGGCCCTCCTGGCACCCCTCCCCCGAGGGACATGCCCAGTCTTCGCGCCCGCGGGTGAGCACAACGGCATCATGTCCACTCCTGAGCCCGCACGGAGGGCATGTCCAGCGGGTGGGGGCCTGCTACGCGTCCGAAAGGTGCGCGATGGTCGCCGTCGCCCGCCGTTGCGCTTCCTGCGGCACGTCACGGACGATGTCCTCGAGGAAGCTGTAGCGCCGGAGCCACTGGCTGCTCTGGCGTTCCTTCCGGGCGTTGGCGCGCTGCCACCAGTCGGCGATGTCCCCCCAGCCGGGGGCGGCGAGCGAGCCGCCGACCTCCTGCACGGCCAGGGCGGCGCAGAGATTGGCGAACCGCAACCGGTCCCCGAGCGGCCAGCCCGCCAGGCAGCCGACAATGAAGGCGGCGCCGAAGCAGTCCCCCGCGCCGGTCGGATCGTAGGCGACCACCGGCAGCGACGGGACCCACTCCTCTTCGCCCGTTTCGGAGTCCACGGCCATGGCGCCCTGGGGGCCCAGGGTCACGACGGCGACCGGCACCTTGTCCGCCAGCGCGTAGAGCGCGGCCCACGGGTTGTCGTGGCCGGTGAAGGCCATCGCCTCGTGCTGGTTCGGCATAAAGGCGTGGAAGTAGTTCAGGTTGTCCAGCCGCGCCGAGGACCAGACACCGGTGGGATCCCAGCCGACGTCGCCAAACAGCCGGACCCCGGCCTTGTGCGCGTCAAGCGCCCACGGCTCCAGCTCCTCGCCGAGCTCCGCGACGGCGGCGAGCGCCGGCGGAGGGCAGCCGACCAGTTCGCTGGAGCTCACCGGCGCCGGGTGGCCGTGCGTCACCATGGACCGGTCGTGGTCCACGCTGAGTGACACCGTGACCGGGGAGTGCCAGCCGGCGATCTTCCGGGACAGCGACAGGTCAATGTGTTCCTGTCCGGCCAGGATCTTCCAGTTGGAGTCGCCGTAGCCGTCATCACCGAACGCTGCCGCGAGCCCGGTCCGCAGCCCCAGCCGCGCCGCGGCGATGGCCTGGTTGGCCACGCCGCCGGGGCAGCTGCCCATCCCGTCGCTCCAGATCTCGGTGCCTGCGACCGGCGCGTGCGGGAGCCCGGTGAAGATGATGTCCTGGAAGACAGTCCCGGTCAGCAGCAGGTCAAAACCCTCCGCACCCGGGGTTCGGACGGCGGAAAGCGGGTCAAAACGCCGCGTCGGTATCGCGTCCATGTATGCACAGTACGCCGTCCGGGTACCGCTGGAAAGGCGTCGGCCGGGCCCGGAAGCTGCCCGAGTGCATAGACTGTCGGCATGCGGCTGATGATTGCCGGGGGCGGCGGATTCCGGGTACCGCTGGTCTACCGGGCGCTCTGCGCGGGCCCCTTCGCCGGGCTGGTCCGGGAACTGGTGCTGTACGACGTCGATCCCGGCCGGCTCGCCGCCATCAACGCCGTTCTGGCCTCCTACTCCGGGCAGCACCCGCCCGGCGCCGCCACCTTTCCCGCGGTCCGTGCCACCACTTCCCTGGCCGAGGCGCTGCACGGCACTGACCTGGTGTTTGCCGCGATCCGCCCCGGCGGGACAGCCGGCCGGACCGCCGACGAGAGGGTGGCCCTGGACCTGGGACTCCTGGGCCAGGAGACCACGGGGGCCGGCGGCATCTCCTACGCGCTGCGGTCCATTCCCCGCATGCTGGAGCTCGCCGCCCAGATGCGGGTCCACTGCCCTGACGCGTGGCTGTTGAACTTCACGAACCCGGCCGGCATGGTCACCGAAGCCCTGGTCCCGGTGCTCGGCCGCAAGGTGGTTGGCATCTGCGATTCGGCCAGCGGGCTGGTGCACCGGGCGGCGCGGGCCGCCGGCGTCGCGCTACCGGAGGGCACGCTCGACGGCGTGGGCTACTACGGGCTGAACCACCTCGGCTGGCTGTACCGGCTGGCGCCCGGCGGCCCGGACGCGCTGCCCGGGCTGCTGGCCGACGCGGACGCCCTGGCCGGATTCGAGGAGGGACGCCTGTTTCCGCAGTCTTTCCTGGCCGAGCTGGGGTGCCTGCCGAACGAATACCTGTACTACTACTACGAGACCGGACGCGCCCTGGCCGGCATCCTGTCCTCCCCCACGACCCGCGGCGAGTCCATCGACCGGCAGCAGTCCGAGCTCTATCCGCGGCTCGCGGCGGCCGGGCCGGAGGCCTTCCGGCTGTGGGACGCCGCGCGCCGTTCCCGCGAGGAGGGCTACCTCGCCGAGGCCCGTCCCGCCGGCGAGCGCCGGGACGAGACGGACCTTGCCGGCGGCGGCTACGAACGCGTCGCCCTCGCCGTGATGCGCGCCCTCTCCGGCGGTGGGGCCACGGAGCTGATCCTGAACACCCCCAACAGCGCCGGCGGTGGGAGCGCCGCGGCGCCGGCGGTTCCTGGGCTGCCCGCGGACGCCGTCGTCGAGGTTCCCTGCCGGGTGACGCCCGACGGCGTGGTACCGCTGGCGCAGGAGCGCCCGGCACCGGCGCAGCTGGCGCTGCTCCGGCAGGTCAAAGACGTCGAACGGCTCGTCGTGGCGGCGACCAGCCGGGATGCGGGGTCGACGGGCCCGGGCCGCCGGGACGCGGCGCTGGCTGCGTTCGCCGGGCACCCCCTGGTCGGTTCCGCGGACCTCGCGGACCGGCTGCTGGCCGGATATGAGGCCGCGTTCCCGGAGCTGAAGGAGCTCTGGCGCGGCGAGCCCTGAGTCCGGCGCTACAGCCTGCGGTACATCAGGTGCAGGCCCACGTAGCCCAGCCGCGGGTGCAGGAACGCTTCCGGGATAGTGGCCAGCACCTCGAAGCCCAGGGACTGCCAGGCGGCCACGGCCCGGACGTTGCTTTCCACGACGGCGTTGAACTGCATGGCGCGGAAACCGGCCGCCCGTGCCGCGTCGAGCGAGTACACGCAGAGCCCGCGGGCCACCCCCTTGCCCCCGTGGGCCGGGTGAACCATGTACCCGGCATTGGCGACGTGGCTCCCGCCGCCGCCCTGGTTCGCGTGCAGCTCGCCGGTGCCCAGGACCACGCCGTCGAGCTCCCCGCGGCCCACGGCGACGAAGGTCTGCCCGGGGGGCTGTTTGAACCACCGGTCGCGGGCTTGGTGCTCGGTGGTGTCCCGGTCCCAGGTGAAGGTCTCCCCGGCCCTGATCACGGGTTCGAGGATCTCCCAGATCGCTGGCCAGTCCGCGCCGGCGGCGGGGCGGATGTCCCAGCCCGGGGCGGCGGAACCGGTCTCTTCGCGTGTGCTCACAGCCGTCACGTTAGCAGCATGCTTGGCGCTGTGACCGGCGCCGCCCACCGACCTATGAACCCGCGGGATTTTCAGGAGTAGTGTTTTATCGAAATGCAGTTCCGGGCGTACTGGGAGGACGGGAAAGAATGTCGCTGATCCGCCGCGTCGCGTTCCTCTCCCTACACACCTCCCCGATGGAGCAGCCCGGGTCCGGTGACGCCGGGGGCATGAACGTGTACATCCGCGCGCTCGCCGCGGCCCTCGCCGAAACGGGTGTCGAGGTGGAGATCTTTACCCGGTCCACCTCCGCCGGCCAGGCCGCCGTCGAGCACCCCTCCCCGGGGGTCTGCGTGCACAACGTCATGGCCGGCCCGACCCGGAAGCTGCCCAAGGAGGAACTGCCCGAACTGCTGCACAGCATGGTGGCCGAAATCGACCGGATCCGGCAGCTCCAGCCACACGGCCGCTACGACGTGATCCATTCGCACTACTGGGTTTCCGGGGTGGCCGGGCTCGAGCTCGCCAGCCTGTGGGGCCGTCCGCTTGTCCACACCATGCACACCATGGCCAAGGTGAAGAACCTGCTGCTGGTCGCCGGGGAGCAGCGCGAGCCGCGGCGGCGCGAGGACGGCGAGCAGCGGATTGTCGACGGCGCCACCCGGCTGATCGCCAACACGGGCACCGAAGCGGCGGAACTGGTCTCGCACTACCACGCGGACAACGACCACATCGATGTGGCCCCGCCCGGCGTGGACCTGGACATCTTCACGCCGGCCTTCCGCAGCCGGGCCCGGGCCACCCATGGTGTGCCGCCGGGCCGCTTCCACCTGTTGTTCGCCGGGCGGATCCAGCGCCTCAAGGGTCCGCAGATCCTGGTGAAGGCCGCCGCCCTGCTCCGGGCCCGGCGTCCGGACATCGACCTGCAGCTGACCATCCTCGGCGCGGTCAGCGGGGCCAAGGACTTCGATCTGAAGTCGCTGATCAGCGCCGCCGGAATGGACGACGTCGTCACCCACCACCCGCCGGTCAGCGCACCGAAGCTCGCCGGCTGGTTCCGGTCCGCCGACGTCGTGGTGATGCCTTCCTACAGCGAGTCGTTCGGTCTCGTGGCGCTGGAGGCCCAGGCCTGCGGCACACCGGTGGTCGCCACCAAGGTCGGCGGGCTGTCCCGCGCCATCTTTGATGGCCGGACCGGGATGCTTGTGGAGGGCCACAAGGCCGCGGACTGGGCCGACGCACTGGAAGCCCTCTACGACGACCCTGCGACCCGGGCGGACATGGGCCGCGCGGCCGCACTGCACGCAGAGGGATTCGGCTGGCAACACACCGCCGCGGTCACCCTGGAGAGCTACCACACCGCGCTGAGCCAGTACTTTGGAAACCTGACCATTCCGGTGGGCCACACGCCCGCACCCGGAACCATAGGCCGGTAACAGCGGCCTGAACCCGCGGCCGCACACCCACCGCCGCCACGAGCCAAAGGACGACGATGTCTGAACCCACGATTCCCGGATCAGCCGCCAACGCAGCCGCGGTAGACGCTGCCGCTGCGGCCGCCGAACAGGCCGCGGGAGACACTGGCGCCGGGGGCGCGCCCGCTGCCGCGTTGAGTGATCTGGAGATCGCGCAGCGGGCCACGATGCGCCCGATCGAGGAGATTGCCGCGGCGGCCGGGATCAACGCCGAGGCGCTGGACTTCCACGGCCGTTACAAGGCGAAGATCGACCCCGCCAAGCTGGCCGGTTCACTGGAGGGCGGTGCGTCCCGAGCCCCCGGCAAGGTGGTGCTGGTGTCGGCGATGTCCCCCACCCCTGCCGGTGAAGGCAAGTCCACCACGACGGTGGGGCTGGCGGATTCCCTGGCCCGCGCCGGGCACAAGGTGATGATTGCGCTGCGGGAGCCGTCGCTCGGGCCGATCCTGGGCATGAAGGGCGGCGCCACGGGCGGCGGTTACTCCCAGGTGCTGCCGATGGACGAGATCAACCTGCACTTCACCGGCGACTTCCACGCCGTCACCTCGGCGAACAACGCCCTGATGGCCCTCGTGGACAACCACATCTACCAGGGCAACCAGTTGAACATCGATCCTCGCCGGATGACCTTCAAACGGGTGCTGGACATGAACGACCGTTCGCTGCGCGAGGTCGTGATCGGGCTCGGCGGCCCGACGCAGGGCATCCCGCGGCAGGACGGCTTCGACATCACCGTGGCCTCGGAGATCATGGCGGTGTTCTGCCTCGCCACGGACCTCCCGGACCTCCGGGAACGGCTGGGCCGGATCACCTTCGGGTACACCTACGACCGGCAGCCGATCACGGTCGCCCAGCTGGGTGTCCAGGGCGCCCTGACCATGCTGCTCAAGGACGCCATCAAACCGAACCTGGTGCAGACCATCGCCGGGACCCCGGCCCTGGTCCACGGCGGACCGTTCGCGAATATCGCCCACGGCTGCAATTCCCTGATCGCCACCCAGACCGCCCGCAGCCTGGCGGACATCGTCATCACCGAGGCCGGTTTCGGCGCCGACCTGGGCGCGGAAAAGTACATGGACATCAAGTCCCGCGTCGCCGACGTCGCCCCGTCCGCCGTCGTCATTGTCGCGACCGTGCGGGCCCTGAAAATGCACGGAGGACTCCCCAAGGACCAGCTCAAGGAACCCAACCTCGACGCGCTGGCGGCCGGCGTCGTCAATCTCCAGCGCCATGTGCGCAACGTGGAGAAGTTCGGCATCACCCCTGTCGTTGCGATCAACAAGTTCGCCACGGACACCCGGGAGGAGCTGGACTGGCTGCTCGAGTGGTGTGCCGCGGAGGGCGTCCAGGCGGCTGTGGCCGATGTCTGGGGCCGCGGGGGCGGCGGTGACGGCGGCGACGAACTCGCGGCCAAGGTCGCCGCGGCCATTGAGGCGCCGCACACCTTCCGGCACCTGTACCCGCTGGAGATGTCGGTGGAGGACAAGATCCGGACGATCGTGCAGGAGATCTACGGCGCCGACGGCGTGGACTTCTCCGTCCCGGCGCTCAAGCGGCTCGCGGAGATCGAGAAGAACGGCTGGTCCGGCTTCCCGGTCTGCATGGCGAAGACCCAGTATTCCTTCAGTGACGACGCGAGCAAGCTCGGCGCCCCGAAGGGTTTCACCGTGCACGTCCGCGACCTCATTCCCAAGACCGGCGCCGGCTTCATCGTGGCCCTCACCGGCGCGGTCATGACGATGCCGGGGCTCCCGAAGGTCCCGGCCGCGATGCGCATGGACGTCGACGCCGACGGCAACCCCGTCGGCCTCTTCTAACCCTCCCTCACATCCGGCGTCCCCCCAACTGACCCTCCCTCACATCCGGCGTCCCCCCACCCGACCCTCCCTCACATCCGGCGCGGCGTCCCAACCGACCCTCCGTACATCCGGCATGGCGTCCCGGCGGGATTGTCCTAAACCGAACCTGCCGCCACTGGCCGATCCCAGGAACCTGTGGATAACTTCTGCACGGTTGTCCAAATGGGGTCACAATTCCAGCATGAGAGCGAGAACGGAGCTTCCCGGTCCACTCGGCGCCGGAGCATTCACAATTGCAGACGCCCGGTCCTTCGGAGTGCCGAGAACCAGGCTCAGGCAGTCCGACATCAGTCATGTCAGCAGGGGCCTCTACCGGCCCGTGGAATGGAACTTCGAATTGGAGACGGCGGCTCGAGCGTTGTCCGTTGCGACGCCTGGGGCCTGGATCTCGCACGTCACCGCCGCCAGGCTTCGATGTCAGCTCCTTCCTCCGTGGCTCTCGGACTCTGAGGAGCTTCACCTGAGCAAGCCGCGGGCGCTGCCCGAGGTGCGGCGCAAGGGCATCGTCGGGCACACGGTTCTGGCTTGGGACGACGAGGTCGAAACGGAGGACGGCCTCCGGATCAGCACGCGTTCCCGAACCTGGCTCGACCTTGCCCGGCGGTTGAGCCTGCCCGAGTTGGTCTGCACGGGCGACGAACTCGTTCGGCTTCCCCGGTTGGGTCTGGAGGGACGGAGCGAGCCATTCGCGACCATCGGCGGGCTGCGTTCAATGGTGAGCCGCCACCCGAATTTGCAGGGAATCGTCCGCGCCCGGGCGGCCCTGGACTTGATGCGGGTGGGGTCCGATTCAGGTCCGGAAACGCTGCTGCGCCTGGCGATGTGCGACGCCGGCCTCCCGGAGCCGGAGCTCCAGCTTTCCCTGCGTCCGGAGAGGCCGGGTTCCCCGACGGCGGACCTCGGGTACCGCCGTCGTCGGCTGGCCGTCCAATACGACGGCGGCCACCACCTGCTGCCCGCCCAGATTACAGCGACCGCCGTCGTGACAAGGCGTTCGAGGCAGCGGGATGGACGGTGCTCGTCCTGAGACAAGACGACCTTGCGAACGGCTTCGCGGACGCCACCGCCACGATCAAGAGAATCCTCCGAACCGCGTATCTCAGCCCGTCGTCGGCTGCAGGCTTTTCCAGCCCCGTCTGAAGAAACGATCCGGCGATACCTGCACAATGTGAGGGAGGATCGGTTTCGTAGCTACCAGACGTGAGGGAGCGTCTGAGACGCAGGACGCTCCCACACCACAGGTGCGGGAGCGTCGGCCTAACGGAGGGTTAGGAGGGGTTAGCGCTCCAGGTCGCCTCGGATGAAGGCCTCGACCTTGTCGCGGGCGAGGTCGTCGTTGAACTGCTCCGGCGGGGACTTCATGAAGTAGCTCGAGGCGGACAGCAGCGGACCGCCGATGCCGCGGTCCAGGCCGATCTTGGCGGCGCGGATGGCGTCGATGATCACGCCGGCGGAGTTGGGCGAGTCCCAGACCTCCAGCTTGTATTCGAGCGACACCGGGGCGTCGCCGAAGTTGCGGCCCTCGAGGCGGACGAAGGCCCATTTGCGGTCATCGAGCCACTGGACGTAGTCCGACGGGCCGATGTGGACGTCGCGCGGGGCGATGTCGGCTTCGACGTTGGAGGTGACGGCCTGGGTCTTGGAGATCTTCTTGGACTCGAGGCGGTCGCGCTCCAGCATGTTCTTGAAGTCCATGTTGCCGCCGACGTTCAGCTGGTAAGTTCGGTCCAGGGTGACGCCGCGGTCCTCGAACAGCTTGGCCATGACGCGGTGCGTGATGGTGGCACCGATCTGGCTCTTGATGTCATCGCCCACGATCGGGACACCGGCGGCGGTGAACTTGTCCGCCCAGGCCTTGGTGCCGGCGATGAAGACCGGCAGGGCGTTGACGAAGCCGACTCCGGCGTCGATCGCGCACTGCGCGTAGTACTCCGCGGCTTCCTGTGACCCGACCGGCAAGTAGCAGACCATCACGTCGACCTTGGCGTCCTTGAGGGCCTGGACGACGTCGACCGGCTCTTCCGTGGACTGCTCGATGGTCTCGAGGTAATACTTGCCGAGCCCGTCGAGGGTCGGGCCGCGCTGGACGGTGACACCGGTCGGCGGGACGTCGGCGATCTTGATGGTGTTGTTTTCGCTGGCCAGGATGGCGTCGGCCAGATCCAGGCCCACCTTCTTGCCGTCGACGTCGAACGCGGCAACGAATTCGACGTCGTTGACGTGGTACTGGCCGAACTCCACGTGCATCAGGCCAGGGATCGTGGCCTTGGGGTCGGCCTCCCGGTAGTACTCGACGCCCTGGACCAGCGAGGTGGCACAGTTACCTACGCCGACGATTGCAACACGAATCGGATGTGAAGACACGGAACTCCTTTGGGGACAACTTCATGTGCCCGGCGCGGAAGTACTCTGATGCACGACGGCGGCAGCGGGCACGGCGCCGTACGGCGCCCTTAGCATTCTAGTCAACGGCGCGGGGACGTAAGTTGTTCCCGGCCGCCGCACCGTCCATATGACGGGCGGACGGTGCGGGCGGTGCGGGCCGGGCCGGCGGTGCGGGCCGGGCCGGCGGCGGGCGGGCCAGGCTGCGGGGGGCAGGCTACTTCTGCGCCCACAGGTTGATGTCGGACTCGACGGCGAACTCGTCGATCGCCGTCAGCTCCGCGGCGGTGAAGCCGAGGTTGTTGATCGCGGACAGGGTGTCCTCGAGCTGCCGGACGCTGGACGCCCCGACCAGGGCGGAGGTCACGGAGGAGCCCTTGCCCTGGTCGCGCAGGATCCAGGCGATGGCCATCTGCGCAAGGGTCTGCCCGCGGCCCTCGGCGATGCGGTGCAGCCCCCGCACCCGGTCCAGCTTGTCCTCGGTGATGCTGTCCTCGGCCAGGGACTTTTCCTGGGCGGCACGTGAGTCAGCCGGGATCCCGTCCAGGTAGCGGTCGGTCAGCATGCCCTGCGCCAGCGGCGAGAACGCGATCGAACCGGCCCCCACCTGCTCCAGCGCCTCGTACAGGTTGGGGCTGCCGTTTTCGGTCCAGCGGTTCAGCATGGAGTAGCTCGGCTGGTGGATCAGCAGCGGGGTGCCCAGCTCCTGCAGGATCCGGGCCGCCTCGAGGGTCTGTTCCGGGGTGTAGGAGGAGATGCCAGCGTACAGGGCCTTCCCGGAGCGGACGGCGTGGTCCAGGGCGCCCATGGTCTCTTCCATCGGGGTCTCCGGGTCGGGCCGGTGGCTGTAGAAGACGTCCACGTAGTCCAGGCCCATGCGGTTCAGCGACTGGTCCAGGCTGGCGAGCAGGTATTTGCGCGAGCCCCATTCGCCGAACGGGCCCGGCCACATGTTGTAGCCGGCCTTGGTGGAGATGATGAGCTCGTCCCGGTAGGGCGCGAAGTCGTCCTTGAGGTGCCGGCCGAAGTTGGTCTCGGCGGAGCCGGCCAGCGGTCCGTAGTTGTTGGCCAGGTCGAAGTGGTTGACGCCGAGGTCGAAGGCCCGGCGCAGGATGGCGCGCTGGGTTTCGAAGGGCTTGTCGTCGCCGAAGTTGTGCCACAGGCCGAGTGAAATGGCGGGGAGCTTCAGCCCGCTGCGTCCCACGCGGCGGTACGGCATGGAGTCATACCGGGTTTCTGCTGCAACGTAAGTCATGCGTACTTCCTGTCCTATTTCGAGATGATGGCGGCGCTGTGGCCGGGGAGGTCGAGCTGGCGGTCCGCGAGGCGCACGCCGCCGTCGGTCGCCAGCGCGATGGTGCTGCCGGCCACGGCGAGCCGGTTCGGTTCGGCGGAGAAGTTCATCGCGACCTCCACGCTGCCGCGGCGCAGCCGGAGCCAGCGGTCGGCCTCGCTGAAGGCAACCGCGGTGTCCTCGAAGCCCAGGCCGGCGAGTTCCGGCGTCGAGCGCCTCAGCGCGATCAGCTGCCGGTACAGCTCCAGCAGCCGGGCGTGGTCACCCTCGGCGGCTTCGGCCCAGTTGAGCCGGGAGCGGGTGAAGGTCTCCGGGTCCTGCGGGTCGGGCACGACGGCGGGGTCCCAGCCCATCCGTTCGAACTCGCGGATCCGGCCCTCGGCGGTGGCCTTCCCGAGCTCCGGTTCCGGGTGCGAGGTGAAGAACTGCCACGGCGTGGTGGCGCCGTATTCCTCGCCCATGAACAGCATCGGCGTGAACGGCGAGGTCAGGGTCGCGACGGCGGCGAGCGCCAGCTGCCCGTACCCCAGGGTCTGGGACAGCCGGTCGCCGGTGGCCCGGTTGCCGATCTGGTCGTGGTTCTGGCTGCAGACCACCAGCGCCGCGGGGTGGACCAGGCCGGTGTTGATGGGACGGCCGTGGTGCCGGCCGCGGAAGCTGGAGTAGCTGCCGTCGTGGAAGTAGCCGTCCACCAGGACCTTGGCCAGGGCCTCGAGGGATTCGAAGTCGGCGTAGTAGCCGGTGGCCTCCCCGCTGACGTTGACGTGGACGGCATGGTGGAAATCATCGCTCCACTGCCCGGCCAGGCCGTGGCCGTTGACGTTCCGCGGGTACAGCAGCCGCGGATCGTTGAGGTCCGATTCGGCGATCATCGTGGCGGGACGGCCGGTTTCGGCGGACACTTCGTCCGCGAGCGCACCGAACTCCTCGAGCAGGTGGACGGCCCGCTCGTCCTTGAAGGCGTGCACGGCATCGAGCCGCAGCCCGTCCACGTGGTAGTCCCGGAGCCACATCGCGGCGTTTTCCAGGATGTAGCGGCGCACCGTGTCGGAGTCGGGGCCGTCGAGGTTCACCGAGTCGCCCCAGGTGTTGCCCTCCCCCGACTTCAGGTACGGCCCGAACCGGGAGAGGTAGTTCCCGCTGGGGCCGAGGTGGTTGTAGACGACGTCCTGGATGACGCCGAGCCCGGCGGCGTGGGCGGCGTCCACGAAGCGCTGGTACGCGGCGGGTCCGCCGTAGCCTTCGTGCACGGCGTACCAGAGGACACCGTCGTAGCCCCAGTTGTGAGTGCCGTTGAAGCCGTTCACCGGCAGCAGCTCGACAAAATCGATGCCGAGGTCCACCAGGTAGTCGAGCTTGCCGATGGCCGCGTCCAGCGTGCCCTCGGGGGTGAAGGTCCCGAGGTGCAGCTCATAGATCACGGCCCCCTGCAGCCCGCGGCCCTGCCACTGCCCGTCCGCCCACTCGTGGCTGCCGGCGTCGAACGTGCGGGACAGGGAGTGGACGCCCTCGGGCTGCCGCCGGGACCGGGGGTCCGGCAGCGGGGTGGTGTCCCCGTCGAGCAGGTACCCGTAGTCGACGTCCCCGGCGGCGGGGGCCGCCGGCGCGGTCCACCAGCCGTCACCGCCGCCGGGCCGTCGTGTCATCGGGTACTGCTGGCCGTCGGCAAGCAGCGTCACGGTGCCCGCTTCCGGCGCCCAGAGGTCGAAGCGGTCATTTCCGTCAGCAGGCAAAGTGATCACAGCTTTCCGTATATCGGTGGTTCAGTCAGTGCTTGGCGGGTACCAGCAGGGCAACCGGGTAGCTGGCCAGGATGGCGGCCACCTCCACGGTGCCCGGGCCGAAGGTGGCGCCCGTCAGTTCGTCGGTCATGGTGCCGTCCAGGTGGATGACGGTGTCCCGCCAGCCGCCCTGCTGCTCCAGTCCCCGGGGCAGCCGAGTCGCGAGGGTGACGGCCCCGGCGCCCGCCGCGCCGACCCGGTCGAAGCCGATCAGGTGCCCGGCAGCCGATCCGGTTGCCGCCACGGGGCGGTAGCCCGTGAACAGTTCCGGCCGGTCGCGCCGCAGGCGCAGCGCCCGCGAGGTGACCAGGAGTTTCGCCGTCTCATCGGTGTACGACGCCGGGCGTTCGCCGGCGTCGAGCGCGGCCAGGGCCGTGCGCCGCGCACCGTAGTCGAACGGCCGCCGGTTGTCCGGATCCGTCAGCGAGCGGTCCCAGAACTCGGTGCCCTGGTACACGTCCGGGACCCCGGGCATGGTCAGCTGCACCAGCTTGGCGCCCAGTGAATTGACGGCCCCGTACGGCGCCAGGAGGTCCACGAGGGACTCCAGTTCCGCCCGGACGTCGGCGTTGTCGAAGGCCGCGTCGACGGCGGCGGCCAGCTTCTCCTCGAAGCCGGCAACCGGGTCCAGCCAGTCGGTCGAGTTGCCGGCCTCCCTCGCCGCCTTCTGCGCGTAGGACTGGAGCCGGTCCCGGTCCGCGGGCCAGGCGCCGGCGATGGCCTGCCACAGCAGGTTGGCCAGCGGCCCGTCGGGCAGCGGCGCCAGTTCCTGCAGCCGGGCCAGGGCGGCCCGCCATTGCGGGGCCATCTCCGCGAGCACGGAGATCCGGGCCCGGGTGTCCTCACTGCGCTTGGTGTCGTGCGTGCTCAGCGTCGTCATGGACAGCGGAAGCTCAGCCTGCCGCCGGGCCATCCGGTGGTGGAACTCGTCCGGGTCGACGGCGAACTCGGTGGGATCGGCCCCGACTTCTGTCAGGGTCCCCAGCCGGGTGTAGCGGAAGAACGCGGTGTCCTCCACGCCCTTGGCCATGACCATGCCGGAGGTCTGCTGGAAGCGGCGTCCCAGCTCGGCGTCCGGCTCAGGGCCGGCGTCGAGGAGCAGCGGCAGCAGCAGCCCGACGGCGTCGGCCAGCTCCGGGCGGCGCCGGACGGCAAGTTCGCAGGCCTCCTTCAGGACGTCCGCGCCCTCGGGCAGGTAGCTGCGGTACACCGGGAAGGCGGCGATGATTTCGGACAGGGCATCGGCGGCCGCGTCGACGCTGAGACCGGTTCCGGACGGCACCAGCCGGGCCAGCCGGAGCATCTCCGAGTGCAGGATCCCGTCCGTGATCCGGCGCTTGGTGCCCCGGATCATGTCCTCGTAGTCCGCAGCCTGGCCGCCGCGCAGCTCGGTGTCGAGTGCATCGAGCGTGTCCTGCCCGGCGGGGTCGACGAAGAGCCGGTCCACGTCCGCGAGGGCGTCGTAGCCGGTGGTTCCCTCGCAGTCGAAGCCCGCCGGGAGCACCTCCCCCGGTTCCAGGATCTTCTCGATCAGCAGGTAGCTGCCGCCGGTGACCTCGCGGAGCCGTCGCAGGTAGCCCTCCGGATCGGCCAGCCCGTCCGGGTGGTCGATCCGCACTCCGTCGACGAGCCCGTCGCGGAACCAGCGGACGATCTCGGCGTGGGCCTCATCGAAGACCTCCGGGATCTCGACCCGGATGCCGGCCAGGCTGTTGACGGCGAAGAACCTGCGGTAATTCAGCTCGTTGTCGGCCCGGCGCCAGCCGACCAGCTCGTAGTGCTGCCGGTCGTGGACCGCGCGGGGGTCGTCCGCAGTGGAGTCACCTGCGGTATAGGTTCCCTCGGCCAGCGGGAAGCGGTGGTCGTAATACCGCAGCTCCCCATCCTTGACCTCCAGCGCCTCAACGTCGGCGTCGGATCCCAGCACGGGGATCCGGATCCGGCCGCCGCCGAAGTCCCAGTCGACGTCGAACGCCTGGGCGTAGCGGGACTGCTGTCCCTCCTTGAGCAGGGACCACCACCACGGATTCTGCACGGGGGTTGCGACGCCGACATGGTTGGGCACGATGTCGACCAGCACTCCCATTCCGGCGTCCCGCGCTGCCCGCGATGCGGTGACCAGTCCCTCCGCGCCGCCCCGGTCGGGGTCGATCGCGGAGGGGTCGGTGACGTCATAGCCGTGGTCCGAGCCCTTCTCCGCGGTCAGGATCGGCGAGAGGTAGATCCAGTCCACGCCGAGTGACTTCAGGTAGGGCACGGTCTCGGCAGCATCCTGGAGGGTGAAGCCGGGCCGGATCTGAAGCCGGTACGTGGAGACCGGGGTCCTCATTTGGCGGGCCCCTTCGAATCCTTCGGCTTCCCGGCCGGCTTCTTCCGGCCGGCCCCCTTGGCGGACGCGCCCTTGGCCTTGGCGGCGGCCTTGGCGGCAGCCTCCTCCGCCGCAGCGGCCTCCGCGGCGGCGGCGGCCTCAAGCTCGGCGGCGGCCGCCGAGCCCTCTTCCTCGTGCTCGGCCATCGCAGCCAGCGACGCGGCAGCGGAGTAGTCCACTTCCACCTCGGGGCCGGAGTGTGCGCGGAGCACGACCATCGACTTGGCTGCCAGCTTTATCACCGAGCCAGCCTTGAGCGGCTCCCCGGTGTCGGCCTGGTCCGAGGTGTCCACCAGGACGTCCCAGAACGGTGAGTATTCCGCGGCCGGCAGCGCAAAGTCCACGTCGCCGTCGTGGGCGTTGAAACCGAGCAGGAAGCTGTCGTCGGTGATCCGGCGGCCACGCGAGTCCTGTTCCTGGATGCCGTGCCCGTTGTAGAACACGCCGATGGTCCGGCCGAAGCCGCTGCCCCAGTCCTCCGGGAGCATTTCGGTGCCGTCGGTTTTCAGCCAGACGATGTCCGGCAGCTTCTCGCCCTCACCACGGCGTACCGGGCGGCCGTCGAAGAACCGGCTGCGCCGGAACGTCGGGTGATCGTGGCGGATCTTGTTGACGACGGCGGTGAACTCCACCAGCGGCTGATCCATCGCGTCCCAGTGGATCCAGCTCAGCTCGGAGTCCTGGCAGTAGGTGTTGTTATTGCCCTGCTGGGTGCGGCCCAGCTCGTCGCCGTGCAGGAGCATCGGGACGCCCTGCGAGAGCAGCAGGGTGGCTATGAAGTTGCGCTGCTGGCGGGCCCGGAGGGTCAGGACGCGGTCGTCGTCGGTGTCGCCCTCGGCGCCGCAGTTCCAGGACCGGTTGTGGGATTCGCCGTCGTTGTTGCCCTCGCCGTTGGCGTCGTTGTGCTTCTCGTTGTAGGAGACCAGGTCGCGCATGGTGAAGCCGTCGTGGGCGGTGACGAAGTTGATCGAGGCCACGGGGCGCCGCGCCGAGCTTTCGTACAGGTCCGCGGAGCCGGTCAGGCGGGAGGCGAATTCGCCCAGCGTGGAGGGCTCGCCGCGCCAGAAGTCGCGGACCGTGTCGCGGTACTTGCCGTTCCATTCGGTCCACTGCGGCGGGAAGTTGCCCACCTGGTAGCCGCCCGGGCCGATGTCCCAGGGCTCGGCGATCAGCTTGACCTGGGAGACGATCGGGTCCTGCTGGATGAGTTCGAAGAAGGTGGAGAGCTTGTCGACGTCGTAGAACTCGCGGGCGAGTGTGGAGGCGAGGTCGAAGCGGAAGCCGTCGACGTGCATTTCCGTCACCCAGTAGCGCAGGGAGTCCATCAGCAGCTGGAGGGAGTGCGGGTGCCGGACGTTGAGGGAGTTTCCGGTGCCGGTGTAGTCCATGTAGTGCTTCATGTCGTCGTCGACGAGGCGGTAGTAGGCCTGGTTGTCGATGCCCTTGAAGGACAGGGTGGGGCCGAGGTGGTTGCCTTCCGCGGTGTGGTTGTAAACCACGTCCAGGATCACTTCCATGCCGGCCTTGTGCAGCTCGCGGACCATGGCCTTGAACTCCTGGACCTGGTGCCCGACGTCGCCGGAGGAGCTGTAGGTGTTCTGCGGGGCGAAGAAGCCGATCGTGTTGTAGCCCCAGTAGTTGTTGAGGCCCTTCTCCTCGAGCGTCCCGTCGTTGACGAACTGGTGGACGGGCATGAGCTCGATCGCGGTGACGCCGAGCTTCTTCAGGTGGTCAATCACGGCCGGGTGCGCGACGCCGGCATAGGTGCCGCGCTGGTCTTCGGGGACCTCCGGGTGCAGCTCGGTCAGGCCCTTGACGTGGGCCTCGTAGATGACCGACTGGTGGTAGGGGATCCGCGGCTGGCGGTCGCCGTCCCATTCGAAGAACGGGTTGATGACCACGCCGTGCATGGTGTGCGGCGCCGAGTCGCTGTCGTTGCGGGAATCGGGGTCGCCGAACTCGTAGGTGAAGAGCGCCGGGTCCCAGTCGATCTGGCCCTGGATGGCCTTGGCGTACGGGTCCATCAGCAGCTTGTTCGGGTTGAAGCGGTTGCCGTTCTCGGGCTCGTACGGGCCGTGGACACGGTAGCCGTACTTCTGGCCGGGCTGGATGTGCGGCAGGTAGCAGTGCCACACGTAACCGTCCACCTCGGTCAGCTCGATGCGGGTCTCGGTCAGGTCGTCAGACAGGATACAAAGCTCCACCCGTTCCGCGAGTTCGCTGAACAGGGCAAAGTTGGTGCCGGTGCCGTCAAAGGTGGCTCCCAGCGGATATGCCGTTCCGGGCCAGACTTCCATGTGTACTCCTCGTGCGTGGCGAAAATTCTCTAGACAGACAAAAAATTCTCTAGACAGACTACTGGTAAGTAGGGTTAGTAAATGACTCGGCACACTGGGTGTGCGCGTTTGTTACAGCTTTGCGATGACCTCCCGCACGGATTGCGCGACGTCCGACGCCGTCACCGGCCCGCCGTCGGAGGCGAGGCTTCCGGCCCGGCCGTGGACGCTGGCGGCCAGCGCCGCGATGCCGGCCCAGCGGTCCTCGGCGCGGATCCCGAGGGAAGTGAACGTGCCGGGGGTTCCGGCCAGCTGCGCGAGCAGGGCCCCCAGGATGCCGGCCAGCACGTCCCCGCTGCCGGCCGTTGCCAGCCACGGGGTCGCGTCGGCCTGGCTGAAGACGGCCCCCGAGGGGGCGGCCACCAGCGTCGTGGCGCCTTTGAGCAGGACGGTGGCCCCCGTCAGGTCGCTGGCCAGCCGGGCGGCGGCGAACGTGGCGCCCTCCACCCCGGCGCGGCCGGGGGCGGCGCCGTAGCGGGCCAGCAGGGTTCCCAGCTCGCCGGCGTGCGGTGTCAGGACGAAGTGCGGGGCGAGAGTCCGGGGCAGGGCCGGCAGCGCCCCGGCGTCGGCCACGACGGGAAGCCCGGTGGCCGCGGCGTCGGCCACGCGTTCGAGCTGCTCGTGGGCGTGCCCGTCGATCCCCGGTCCCAGCAGCCAGGCCTGGACGTGGGCGTCCGCGGCATTGCCGGAGCTGCACACGACTTCCGGGCAGGACCGGCGGACCAGGTCGGCGACGTCCGGCGGGCCGAGGTAACGCACCATGCCCACCCCTGCTGCCAGCGCGCCGCGGCAGGCCAGCACCGCGGCGCCGGGGTACTGCGCCGAGCCGGCCACGACGCCGAGGACGCCGCGGGAGTACTTGTGGGAGCGCCGCTCGGGGTGGGGCAGGAGCGCGGCGAGGTCCCCGGACTGCAGCCGGCGCAGGGCCGGATCCGGCAGGGCAGACTCGATCCCGATCGGGATCACCTGCACCCGCCCGGCGTAGTCCGCTCCGGGATCGGCCAGCAGCCCGGCCTTGGCCGCCCCGAACGTCACGGTCAGCTCCGCGCGGAGCACGGGGGGATGGGCTTCACCGGTGTCGGCGTCCACCCCGCTGGGGATGTCGCAGGCCACCACGAGCCCGGGCCGGGCGCGGCCCAGCGCCTCGATCAGTTCCGCCGCAGGGCCGCGGAGCCCGCCCTGCGCGCCCGTGCCAAGGACCGCGTCGAGGACGACGCCGGACGCCGCGGCGGCCGCCGACGCGCCGGCAACGTTCCCGTGGGTCAGTCGGATCACCCGGCCGCCGGCCTTTTCGAAGGCGCGCAGCCCCTCCGGGTGGGCCTCCCCGGCGGTGAGTACCGCCGTCGTCCGCATGCCGCGTCCGGCCAGCAGGGCGGCCGCGAACAGTCCGTCCCCGCCGTTGTTGCCCTTGCCGGCGAGCACGGTGACGCTGGCGCCGTAGAGGCGTTCCCCGCGGGCACGCAGTTCGCGGACCACCGCGTTGGCCAGTCCGTGGGCGGCCCGTTGCATGAGAACAGCGCCCGCACCGGCGGCTAGAAAAGGCAGTTCAGCCTCTCGTATCTGGGTTCCGGTGTAGGCGCTGATCATCGTTCAGTCCATTCGCGGTGCAGTCGCTGTGGGAAGTGCGGCGTGGTTCGCCGAGGGTCAGGCTCAGCCTTCGGCGATGACGGTCGCCGTGGCGATGCCGCCGTCGTGGCTCATCGACAGGTGCCAGCGTTTGACGCCCTTCGACTCGGCCACGGCCAGCACGGTGCCCTTGATCTGGACCGTGGGACCGTGCTGGTCCAGCCCGATCCAGCAGTCCTGCCAGTTCATGCCGGCCGGGGCGCCGAGGACCTTGGCCACGGCCTCCTTGGCGGCGAACCGGGCCGCCAGGGAGCGGGTGTTCAGTTCGCGCTCCGCGGGGACGAACAGCCTGTCGCGCAGCCCGGGGGTGCGCTCCAGCTGCCGGCCGAACCGTTCAATGTCTACGACGTCTACGCCAATGCCAACAATCATGGCGTTATTCTACGGTCACGCTCTTGGCCAGGTTCCGAGGCTGGTCCACGTCGTACCCCTTCGCGCTGGCGAGTTCGGCGGCGAAGATCTGCAGCGGAACGACGGCCAGTAGTGGAGCGAGGAGCGTCGGCGACTCCGGGATGTAGAAGACGTGCTCGGCGTACGCCTTGACCGCTTCGTCCCCCTCTTCCGCGATCACAATGGTTTTGGCGCCGCGTGCGCGGACTTCCTGGATGTTGGAGACAACCTTCGCGTGCAGCGAATCCCGGCCCCGGGGCGACGGAACGATCACGAAGACCGGCTGGCCTTCCTCGATCAGCGCGATCGGGCCGTGCTTGAGTTCCCCGGCGGCAAAGCCTTCGGCGTGGATGTAGGCGAGTTCCTTGAGCTTGAGCGCGCCTTCCATGGCCACGGGGAAACCAACGTGGCGGCCCAGGAAGAGCACGGATTTGGCCTGGGCCATCTCCTGGCCGAGTTTCTTGATTGATCCCTCGTTGTCGAGGATCTGCTGGATCTTGGCCGGAATCTTGCCGAGGTCCGCGAGCACGTCCTTGATTTCGCCCTGGAACATGTTGCCGCGCAGCTGCGCCAGGTACAGGCCGAGGAGGTACGCGGCGGTGATCTGGGCCAGGAAGGCCTTGGTCGAGGCCACTGCGATTTCCGGGCCCGCGTGGGTGTAGAGCACGGCATCGGACTCGCGCGGGATGGTGGAGCCGTTGGTGTTGCAGATGGAGATCGTCTTGGCGCCCTGTTCCTTGGCGTAGCGGACGGCCATCAGCGTGTCCATCGTTTCGCCGGACTGGGAGATGGATACCACCAGGGTGTTCTCATCGACAATCGGATCCCGGTAGCGGAACTCGTGCGAGAGCTCGACCTCAGTGGCAATCCGGCACCAGCGCTCGATCGCGTACTTCGCGACCTGCCCGGCGTAGGCCGACGTGCCGCAGGCGAGCACAATGATCTTGTTGACGTTCTTGAGCAGTTCCGGATCGATCCGCATCTCGTTGAGGGTCAGCTTGCCGTCGAGGTCCGAACGCCCCAGCAGAGTCTGCGCAACCGCGTCGGGCTGATCGTGGATTTCCTTCTCCATGAAGGACGGGAAGCCGCCCTTTTCCGCGGATGCCGGATCCCAGTCAACGTGGTATTCCTTGCCTTCGGCCGGGGCGCCGAAGAAGTCCGTAATCTCGACGGTGTCGGCGGTGATGGTGACAATCTGGTCCTGGCCGAGTTCCACGGCCCGGCGGGTGTAGTCGATGAAGCCGGAAACGTCGGAGCCCAGGAAGTTTTCGCCTTCGCCGAGGCCCACCACAAGGGGCGAGTTGCGTCGGGCGGCGACGACGACGTCGGGCTGGTCGGCGTGCACGGCCAGCAGCGTGAAAGCGCCTTCGAGGCGCTGGCACGCAAGCTCCATCGCCTTGGTCAGGCCGCCTTTGGAGTTGTCGCCGTTCAGGTGGTTCCGATAGATGTCGCCGAGGAGCGCGGCCGCGACTTCGGTATCAGTTTCGGAGAGGAATGTTACGCCCCGGCTCTTGAGTTCCAGCTTGAGCTCGGCGAAGTTTTCGATGATCCCGTTGTGGATCACGGCCAGCTTCCCGCCATCGGCGAGGTGCGGGTGGGCGTTCTGATCGGTCGGGCCGCCGTGCGTCGCCCAGCGTGTGTGACCGATGCCGGTCAGCGCTTCCGGCAACGGGTTGGCCTCGAGTTCGGCGATCAGGTTGCTCAGTTTGCCCGACTTCTTACGGGACGAGATGGTCCCGTCGGCTACAACTGCGATACCCGCAGAGTCGTAGCCCCGGTATTCCAGGCGCCGCAGTCCCTCAAGGACAACGTCCAAGGCATTGTGTCCAGTATTTACCCGGCCAGCGGAGTGGCCCACATATCCAACGATTCCACACATGGACCCAAGCCTAGCGGGTTTCCCGGACGGAGAACGTAGGATCAGCGTTCACAACACGCCGCCCGCGGCCCGGGCGGGGGCGGCACCGACCCGTCCATTTCGCTCTCGGCCCGGCGGAGGGCAGAATCTCTAGGGTGACTTTGCAACGCAATGAAGCGAACGGCGACGGCGTCTCCCCGTTCGTGGAGCTGGACCGGCAGACCTGGTCCCGGCTCGCTGCCCAGATGGAGCAGCCCCTCAACGAGGAGGACGTACTCCGGCTCCGAGGCCTCGGCGATCCCTTGGACATGAAGGAAGTCCGCGAGGTCTACCTGCCGCTGTCCCGGCTGCTGCACCTGTATGTCGAGGCGGCAGGCCAGCTCCATGCGGCAACCACCACGTTCCTGGGCGAGCAGACCCAGCGCACGCCGTTCGTGATCGGAGTCGCCGGTTCGGTGGCCGTGGGCAAGTCGACTATCGCCCGTGTGCTCCGCGAGATGCTCCGCCGCTGGCCCGGCACCCCCAATGTTGAACTCATCACCACCGACGGCTTCCTGTACCCCCTCGCAGAACTCAAGCGGCGCCAACTGCTGGAGCGCAAGGGCTTCCCCGAGTCCTATGACCGCCGCGCGCTGCTCCGCTTTGTGAGCGAGATCAAGGGCGGCGCCGAGGAAGTCCGGGCGCCCTGGTACTCCCACGTGACCTATGACATCGTCCCGGGCAAGGAAGTGGTGGTGCGCCGCCCCGACGTGCTGATCGTCGAGGGGCTGAACGTTCTGGCGCCGGCCCGGCCGCGGCATGACGGCCGGCAGGGACTGGCCCTGAGTGACTTCTTCGATTTTTCCATCTATGTTGATGCCAAAACGTCCTACATTGAGGAGTGGTACGTGGACCGCTTTCGCAAACTCCGGACCACCGCGTTCGCGCAGCCAGAGTCGTACTTCCACCGCTATGCCACGCTCTCGGATGCCGAGGCGGAGCAGACTGCCCGCGAGATCTGGAAGCGAATCAACGAACCGAACCTGGAGGAAAACGTTCTCCCCACCCGCGGCCGTGCACAGTTGGTGCTCACCAAGGACGCCGACCATTCCATCCGCCGCATGCTGCTCCGCAAGGTCTAGCACAGGTGTGCTACGACGGGTCCGCTGAGCGTCCGGCCGCGCCGGACGCCGTCGCCTGCCCGCCCAGCCGGCGGGCCTTCAGCCGCCTGCTGCTGGCCGGCTCGGGCCTCGCTGCCCTGAGCGCCTGCACCCCGGGGGCTGCCCGGCCGACGGCGTCCGCCGCGGCCTCCACGGCCTCCACGGCCTTCCCGTCCGCCACGACGGCGGGTACCACCGCCTCAGCCTCGGCCACTGCCGCCGCACCCTCGGCTGAGCCCTTGCCGGGCAGCCCCGCCGCCACGGCACCGGACGCCACGCCCCCGGCCGCTGAGCCCTCCGCTGCCGCGCCGCCAGCCCGGCACTCACTCACCGACCCGGCGAGCCCCTGGGTGGTCGTGAACAAGCACCGGCCGCTCTCCCCCGCCGGCTATGTGCCGGCCGACCTGGTCCAGCCGCGCGTGCGCCTGGCCACCTCCGGTGAATCGGCGCTGCTCAACAGCACGACGGCGGGCGCAGCGGAGAAGATGTTCGCGGCCGCCGCGGCCGCCGGCGTCGTCATCACCCTCGCCAGCGGCTACCGCTCGTTTAACACCCAGATCACCACCTACAACAGATGGGTAAACGCCGAGGGACAGGCCGCGGCGGACACCGCCTCCGCGCGGCCCGGCTTTTCGGAACACCAGACCGGCTGGTCCTTCGACATCGGCGACGGCAGCGGGAGGGACGGCTTCACCCCCGCGTTCGCCGATCAGCCGGCTGCAGTCTGGGCCAAGGCGAACGCCCACCTGTTCGGCTTCGTGGTGCGCTACCCGTGGATGTTCCATGAGATCACCGGCTATTACTACGAACCCTGGCACCTGCGTTACGTGGGCGTGGAGTCCGCGGGCGCGATGAACGCCCGGGGCATTGCGACCCTGGAGGAGTACTTCGGACTCGAAGCCGCTCCGGCGTACTTGTAGCGTCACATCGACACGAACCGCAACCCTAACCTCCGCGACACAGCGTGTTCACGCGGCCGGGATAGCTTGGGGACATGTTGAACGGATTCAAGAACTTCATTCTCAAAGGCAACGTCGTGGACCTTGCCGTCGCAGTCGTCATCGGTGCCGCGTTTGGCTCCGTGGTCACGGCCCTGGTCCAGAGCGTCCTGATGCCGTTCATCGCGGGTCTGGTTGGTTCGCCCAACTTCGACAGCTTCGCCGTCGTCACCCTTAACGGCAATGACATCAAGTTCGGCGTGCTGCTGACGGCGATCGTCAATTTCCTGTTGGTCGCCGCCGCCATCTACTTCGTCGTCGTTGTCCCCATGAACCACATGATCGAACGGCGCAACCGCCGGCTCGGCATCAACGCCGACGTCAAGGAGGAGGCAGCTGAGGATCCCCAGATCGCGCTGCTGACCGAAATCCGCGACTCCTTGCGCCAACGCCAGCACTAGTCGCAGGCAACGGAAATAGTCCACCGACAAAGAACGGCCCGCCCCTCAGGGACGGGCCGTTCTTTCACTTATGCGGGACTGCGTCGATCCTTAGTCCGCCACGAGCTCCAGTGCCAGCTCGGTCCGGACTACCTGCGCGAGGCGCTCCGCGACGGCCTGGGCGGTCTCCTGCGATGCCGCCTCAACCATGACGCGCACCACGGGTTCGGTGCCGGAGGGGCGCAGGAGCACCCGGCCGGTGTCGCCGAGCTCGGCCTCGGCGAGGGAAACTGCTGCGGCAAGGGCGGCGTCACCATTGACCCGGGTGCGGTCCACGCCCCTGACGTTGATCAGGACCTGCGGAAGCTGGGTCATCACTGCCGCTAGTTCCTTCAGCGGCCGGCCGCTGAGGGCAACCTGGGCCGCAAGCTGAAGCCCGGTCAGCACGCCGTCGCCGGTGGTCGCGTGTTCGGCGAAGATCACGTGGCCGGACTGCTCGCCCCCAAGGCTGAAGCCGCCCTCGCGCATCCTTTCAAGGACGTAGCGATCGCCCACCCCGGTTTCCCGGATGGCAATGCCGGCATCGCGCAGCGCCAGCTTGAGGCCGAGGTTGCTCATGACCGTGGCCACCAGCACGTCGTCCTTAAGCTTGCCCGCTGCCTTGAGCGCGATCGCGAGGACCGCCATTATCTGGTCGCCGTCAACCTCGTTGCCCTCGTGGTCCACGGCAAGGCAGCGGTCGGCGTCGCCGTCGTGGGCTATGCCCAGATCGGCCCCGTTGGCGACGACTGCGGCCTTGAGCGGCGAAAGGTGGGTGGATCCTACGCCGTCGTTGATATTAAGTCCGTCCGGCTCGGCGCCGATGACGATCACCTCGGCGCCCGCGGTCTTGAAAACCTGGGGGGAGCAGCCGCTCGCCGCGCCGTGGGCGCAGTCCAGCACGACCTTGAGACCGTCCAGGCGGTGCGGGAGGGTGCCGAGTAGATGGACGATGTAGCGGTCCTCCGCGTCGGAGAAGCGCTGGATCCGACCGACCTCTCCGCCGACGGGCCGCAACGGCGCTTTGCCGAGTTGGTCCTCGATGGCATCCTCTACCTCGTCGGGGAGCTTCTGTCCGCCGCGTGCGAAGAACTTGATGCCATTGTCCGGGGCCGGGTTGTGAGAGGCGGAGATCATCACGCCGAAGTCCGCGTCCAAGTCGGCCACGAGGTAAGCCGCGGCCGGTGTCGGGAGGACACCGGCGTCGTAGACGTCAACGCCGGCGCTGGCCAGCCCTGCTTCCACGGCGGCCGCAATGAACTCACCGCTGGCGCGGGGGTCGCGGGCCACCACGGCGCGCGGGCGCCCTTCGCTCGTCTTGCGGTCATGGCCAAGCACGACGGCGGCAGCCTGGGCCAGCTGCATCGACAGCTCGGCGGTCAGCAGGCCGTTAGCCAAGCCTCGGACTCCATCTGTTCCAAATAATCTAGACATCGGGTCAAGCTTAGACGATGAGGCGGCCGCTTCCGGTCCCGGAGCCACATAGCGGACCCGCCGCGCCGCTGGCACCCCGGTGTTGGCACTAATTTAAACGGCGAACGGTTTTAAACGGCGAACGCCCGCCCCGCCACAGAGGGCGGAACGGGCGTTCGTGCAAGCGCCAAGGGCGCCTGGAAGCGGGTTTAGCGCTTGGAGTACTGCTGAGCCTTACGGGCCTTCTTGAGACCGGCCTTCTTGCGCTCGATGACGCGGGCGTCACGACGCAGGTAACCGGCCTTCTTCAGGGTCGCGCGGTTGTTCTCGGTGTCGATCTCGTTCAGTGAACGGGCGATGCCGAGGCGCAGGGCACCGGCCTGGCCGGAGATGCCGCCACCGTGGATGCGGGCGATAACGTCGTAGGCGCCATCAAGATCAAGGATCTTGAAGGGCTCGTTGACGTCCTGCTGGTGCAGCTTGTTCGGGAAGTAGTTGGCCAGTTCGCGGCCGTTGATGATCCACTTGCCGGTGCCGGGCACAATGCGAACGCGTGCGACGGCTTCCTTGCGACGGCCAACTGCTGCGCCGGCAACCGTGAGGGCCGGGCGTTCCTTCTTGGGCGCTTCTGCTTCCGCAGGACCGCTTTCCGAGGTGTAGCTGGTCAGGTTTTCCTCAGCCACAACGGCCTCGGTGGTCTCTTCGTTCTGAGCCACGATTCTCCTTGTATAGATAAGTTGTTTGGTGGCCAGGACTACTGGGCGACCTGGGTGATTTCGTAAGTTTTGGGCTGCTGTGCGGCGTGGGGGTGCTCGGCACCCTTGTAGACCTTCAGCTTGCCCAGCTGCTGTGCAGCGAGGGAGTTCTTCGGGAGCATGCCCTTGATGGCCTTCTCCACGGCGCGGACCGGGTTCGATTCCAGCAGCTCCGCGTAAGTGACGGAGGTCAGGCCGCCCGGGTAACCGGAGTGGCGGTATGCCCGCTTCTGCTCCAGCTTGGCGCCGGTGAGGGCAACCTTCTCAGCGTTGATGATGATGACGAAGTCGCCCATGTCCATGTGGGACGCAAAGGTGGCCTTGTGCTTGCCGCGCAGCAGGATTGCGGTCTGGCTCGCGAGACGACCAAGGACAACGTCTGTGGCGTCAATGACGTGCCACTGGCGGTTGATATCGCCGGGCTTCGGGGTGTACGTACGCACGGTGTTTGCCTCGTTCTTGTTCTGGCGTTCTTGTTTTAGGCGTCACGCGAAGGTGCACCTACTATCTATGCGCTACCGGAACAGAGGTGAGGGCTCTATGTAACCAGTCGTCCTGAAGTCTCGAATGTGCACGTTGGGTAGTCATCCTGCAACCGGATTCCCAAGCGGGCACGCATCATCGAGAAGGACACGCACAACGACTACCAAGAATAGCGGAAGACGTGTCGCTGGGTCAAAATGGGGTGTCCGGATGCATTCTGCCCGCCGCCGGCGCCCCGCATCCCTGGAGGAACCGTGTTCGACACCGCCGCTGCTGGCTCCGCTTCGCCGCTGTTTATTGCGGGGGTCGGGCTGGCCGGCCTGTGCCTGGGACTCCTCGCTGACGCCGGTATCCGGCGGGCCCTCCCCCAGCTCGCCGGCGAGGCCACCATTCGGCTGAAGATCACGACGGCGGCGGTCACCTCTGTCCTGTCTGCCCTGCTGGCTTGGCGCTTCGGAAGCGCGGCCGAACTTCCCGCCTACGTATTACTGGGAGTTTTCGCCGTTCCGTTGGCGCGGATCGATATCGTGCATCATTTGCTGCCGAACCGTCTCGTCGGGCCCCTGCTGGGGGCCGGCCTTGCACTTCTGGTGTTCGCCGCACTGGCGCAAGGGGCTGCGGGTGACCTGGTTCGCGGAGTCGCCGGGTCCGTAATTTTGTTCGTTTCTTACTTAATTCTTGCCCTGACCAGCCGAAACGGCCTCGGAATGGGCGACGTGAAGCTCGCAGCACCTCTTGGACTGTACTTAGGCTACCTAGGCTGGTCGCAATTGTTCTACGGCGGAGCCCTGGCCTTCGTAGCGGGCGGTCTGGCTTCCGTGTCCCTGGTGCTAAAGAACCGCGAAAACAAACCAAAAGAGGTTGCCTACGGCCCCTCCATGTTGGCAGCCGGTCTGGCCATCATCCTGCTCCTTCCGTAACACCAGTCACTGCCGCATCTTTGCCCCCATTAGTAAGCGGGCGTATCAAATCCAAGTAGTGGGCACCCGCATGCCGGAACGAACTGAGTACATTGCCGGGTAGCCGCACGTAGAGGCCCCTTATCCACCCCAAAAACTCGGGTATTCCTTTTCATTGCTGTGTCGTTAATCGCCATGCGACTGTTGTCCCAACGGAACTCCGGGGGTTTAGCAACAGGGGATTTGCTGGAATTTCGTTTCACACTCAAACTCTGGAAAAGGATCTTCGAAATGACTGGTCTCATGGTTTCAATGCTCGCCTTTGTTGCCGGCATCAAGGACAAAATGGAATCCGAAAAGGGTGCCACCGCCGTTGAATACGGCCTGATGGTCGCACTCATCGCCGTCGTCATCATTGGCGCTGTCACGGCCCTGGGTGGCCAGCTGACTACGCTTTTCACGGACATTGTCGAGGGCCTCGGCGGCACCGTACCGGCGCCGTAGTTCACCACGTCGGACGCCCAGGGGCGGGGCGACGGCAGTCCGGGCCATCGTCCGCTGTCATCGCACCTGCCCCTGGGTTCCTTTCGTCTACGCATGCGCAGGCGAACCAGGTCTCAAAGCTTAGGAGGGGTCGTGGAAGGTCTCAAATTTGAAGCGGAAGTCACTGCATCGCGAGTGATCGACGTTTGTTTTTTGGCACGCTCGCCGCTGCGTGGTACCGCAACAATTGTTCCTGAATTTCAGCCTCCGACGGCCGGCCTGTGATGAACCCACGGGTCAAGCCTAACTGCACGAAAAGATCCAAGGAATTGGGAGCTGTCGCCGTCGAGTTTGCCCTGATTCTCCCGATTTTCCTTGCGCTAATACTGGGAGTCGTGGAATTCGGACGTGCCTTCAGCATCCAAGTTTCGATGGCAGAAGGCGCCCGCGAAGCAGCCCGATATATGGCGATCCACAACGCGACAGAGGCCGATGCCGAGGCTACCGCCCGTGAGAGGGCGATTTTCGCGGCGAACCCCATCGCCAATTTGCAGCCTGGCGATGTCGTCATTAGTGCCTGTGAGCCGGGTGACAACACTGTCGTCACGATCACGGCCGATACGGACTACCTGACTGGACTTCCAACTCTGCTTCCCTTTCTGCCGGACATCATGAACATTTCAGCCAGAGGGGTAATGCGATGCGGAGGATAACCAGCAAATCATCGGACGCCGTCGACGACAATGAAAACGAGCGGGGTGTGATAGCGCCGCTCGCCGCGATTCTCATGGTTGCCCTCCTGGGTTTCGGAGCTCTTGCCGTAGACGTGGGTGCGATTTACTCCGAGAAAGCACAGCTGCAGAACGGCGCAGACTCAGCAGCCCTGGCGGTTGCGCAAGCATGCGCAGAGTCGCCGTGCCCTGCCGACCCACAAGGAATGGCTGCGCCGTTCGCCAATGGAAACGCTCTTGATGAGTCAAGCAACGTTGTTTCGGCCACCATCGACGACGGCACAGTCGACGTGACGACTGCGACGCCCGAGAGCGCCGATGGTGAGCATTTTTCGTTGTATCTGGCACGTGTCCTCGGTATCAACTCCGTACAAGTCGAGGCCTCAGCCCAGGCACAATTTGGTGGCATTTCTGCTGCCAACGTTGTGCCACTCACATTTTCGAAGTGCGAAGCCGGCCTGATCCTTACGGGAGGATTGCAGTACTTTCCGGTACATGGGGTGCCGGAAGGGCCCGGCAAGTCAAAGAAGAAGCCGCCGCCAGCCTGCCCTTACAAGACCGGCTCGGGTTCCGAACTCCCTGGTGGATTTGGTTGGCTGGCGGACGCGGACGACGACTGTTCCGTGTTGGTGAGCATCTTGGCCGATGGAGGCTGGGTTGGGAGCGACACCGGTGCCAACTTCAACAAAGACTGCTCCACGCAGTTCACCAATTGGGGTCTTGCGCTGGACGCCGACGAGGAAGTGGAAATTCTCGTGCCGATCTTTGATGACTCCGCAGGCACCGGAGCAGGTGCTGAGTTCAAGCTATTCGCCTTTGCCGCAATTTCACTTCGCGGCTGGGATCTCAAAGGCGGAACCAAAACTCCCGAGGACTACATGACGTCAGATGCAAAGTCGCTCAAGAAGGATCTCAAGTTGGGCGGTGACGATCGCGGAATCTACGGCGAATTCGTCAGGATGGTAACGCTGGACGAAGCAATCGCCCTCGGGGGGCCTGGCGAGTATGGAGTTGAGGGCGTCAGGCTCACTAACTAATCAAGATGGCTAGACGCAATTCACATCATTGGATAAGGGGACTGAAAATTGAAAACACGCCTACTGGGAGGCATCGTCGCATTTGTGCTGGCAATAGTTGGCACCGTCTTACTGGTCTCATATGTATCTGCATCGGAGGCGAGGGCCCAAAAGGACCTGCAACCGGTCGATGTACTCGTCATTCAACATCAGGTCACGAAGGGCGCTGACCTCGAAGCTGTGAGGAGCGCCGTGAAGCTGACCTCGCTGCCTTCGGCCTCGGTGCCGAACGGCGCCCTCAAGAGCCTGGAAGGCTTGAACGGGAAGGTCGCCGCGGTGGATCTGCTTCCCGGCGAAGCACTCCTAGGGGCACGTCTGGCTGATCCGGAAAGCTTGTCCGCGCCGGGCTCGGTTCCGGTTCCGGACGGTATGCAGGAAATCTCGGTGCAGCTGGAGGCCCAGAGGGTGGTCGGCGGGCGCATCGCGGCCGGCGACACCGTGGGCATCGTGGTCCTCTTCGACAAAGGAGCCGTGAAGGACGCGCCGGAGGTGGAGTCCGGGCAGCAGATTTTTCATAAGGTCTTGGTAACGAGCGTCCAGCGTTCCTTGGCGAAGACACAGAAAGCTACCGGAGGTAGCACTGCTGAGGAGCAAGCAAACACCGAATTGCCTAGTGGACAGTTGATCGTAACGTTTGCCCGCAACGACGCCGATGCCGCGAAGATCGCTTTCGGGGCCAACTTCGGAAGCTTGTGGCTGACCAAAGAACCCTCGTCCGCGACAGAAGGCGACCCGCTAATTGTCAAGAAGCCGGAGCTGTACCGATGAGCAGATTCGTAGCCATCACGGCAGACCCGGATTTCGAAGCCCGTGCCAGGCAGGCGGCTTCCCGCCTGCACGGATCATTCCACGGAATCGTGGCCAGCTTCCTGCCGCCGGGCCCGGACGACGTCCTGCGTATGCTCACGGGCGACCTCGTCGAAGTCATTCTGCTGGGACCGGGCCTCCCAGTAGATGAGTCCATTAGGCTCGCCAGTCTCTTCGACCTTCAGTACCCGGAGATCAGCGTGGTGCTGGTAACTGACAGTGATCCCAGTATTGCCCTGCCCGCGATGCGGGCGGGAATCAGGGACCTCCTGGAACCTGGCGCCGACGTAAACGCCATCCACATCATGCTCGAGCGCGCCAGCCTCGCGGCTGCGGGACGCCGGCGAGGCCTCGGGAACAGCGTTGAGCCGTTGACAGGCCACGGAAGAATCATCGCCGTCATGTCGCCCAAGGGAGGTGTGGGAAAAACGACCGTCACCACCAACCTCGCAGTGGGACTCGCAAAGCTGGCGCCGATGGGCGTAGTGGTGGTCGACCTGGACCTGCAGTTTGGCGATGTGGCGTCCGGACTCATGCTTGAGCCGGAGAAGACCCTTACCGACGCCGTCAAAGGGGCAGCCGCGGGCGACAGCCTGGTCCTGAAGTCGTACCTCACCCTGCACCCATCCGGCATCTACGCACTCTGCGCACCCCTGAACCCGATAGAGGCGGATCAGATCACGGGGGACCAAGTCGCCAGACTGCTCGTCCAGTTAGCCAGTGAATTCAAATACGTTGTGGTGGACACTGCACCGGGGCTCGGGGAACACGTTCTCGCGACCCTTGAGAAGGCTACGGACGGCTTGTGGGTTTGCGGTATGGACATACCGAGCATCAAGGGTCTCCGGACGGGATTTTCACTCCTGACTGAGCTCGGTTTGCTGCCCCGGAACCGGCATGTGGTGCTCAACTTCGGCGATCGCCGAAGCGGCCTCACACTACAGGACGTCGAGGCAACCATTGGATGCCCTGTGGACGTGGTACTTCCCCGGTCACACGCCGTTCCGTATTCCACGAACAAGGGTGTACCGCTGCTCCACGAGGCGTCGAGGGATGCCGTAGCAAAGGGGCTGAGAAAGCTCGTCGAGCGGTTTGACCCGAATTGGGAGCAACGCCCCCACAAGAAACTTCACCGAAGGGCGGTAGTCCAGTGACACTTGCAGATCGTTTCGAGGCCGTACGCGGCCAGGAAAGCAAGCAATCAGTTTCCCCTCGGACTGAGATCCCGTGGGCAGGGCAGGCTCAGAACGAGTCCGCCTGGAATGAACCGGCTTCCAAAGATCACAGCGCTGAAGCCAACGACGCCTTGTCAGCGGTTAAGGAACGCGCCGGCGCATCGCTCTATGAGCGCATGGGTAGTCGAATCTCGGACTCTTCTCTGGATGAAGCTGAATTGCACGACTATGCCAAGAACGAATTGCGCACCATCATCGAAGAGGATGAGATACCGCTGTCCTCGGGCGAGAGGCAGCGTCTGGTCCAGGAGATCCTGGACGATGTCATCGGCCTCGGCCCGTTGCAGAAATTTCTGGCCGATGATGCAGTGACGGAGGTAATGGTCAACGGCCCGGACAAAATCTACGTGGAGCGCGGGGGCAAGCTCTTCCTGACCGGCTCCCGTTTCACGTCCGAGGAACACTTGCGCCGGATTATCGAGCGGATCGTCACCAAGGTCGGCAGGAGAATCGACGAATCCTCCCCGCTCGTTGACGCTCGACTGTCCGACGGGTCGCGTGTCAACGCCATCATCCCGCCCTTGGCCGTCAACGGATCATCGCTGACCATTCGAAAATTCGGCCAGGTGCCGCTGACGGTCAACGATCTCATAGGGTTTGGCACCATCTCCCCGGAGATCGCCGAACTCCTGAACGCCTGCGTCCATGCCCGGCTCAACATCATCGTGTCCGGAGGCACCGGTACGGGCAAGACGACCTTGCTGAATGTCCTGTCTTCCTTCATTCCCGCTGATGAGCGGATAGTCACCATCGAGGACGCCGTCGAGCTTCAACTGCAACAGGAACACGTTGTCAGGCTCGAAAGCCGGCCGAGGAACATCGAAGGCAAAGGCGAGATCAGCATCCGGGATCTTGTCCGGAACTCGCTGCGCATGCGCCCGGACAGAATCGTCATTGGCGAAGTCCGCGGCGGCGAGTCGCTGGACATGCTGCAGGCCATGAACACCGGCCACGACGGTTCGATCTCAACGGTGCACGCAAACACACCCCGCGACGCCATCGCGAGGCTCGAGACCCTGGTGCTCATGGCTGGTATGGACTTACCGCTCCGCGCCATTCGGGAGCAGATCGCCTCGGCGGTCAATCTGATCGTGCATATCTCGCGTTTGAGGGACGGAACGAGACGAGTCACGCACGTCACTGAAGTCCAAGGGATGGAAGGGGACGTTGTCACGCTTCAGGACGCTTTCACCTTCGACTACAGCGCGGGAATGGATGCGAACGGACGCTTCCTGGGACGGCCGATTCCCACCGGCGTCAGACCCCGCTTCGTAGACCACTTCGCAGAACTGGGTATCGCCCTTTCCCCAGCCGTCTTCGGGAATTCGCCGATTGGCGGTGGGTACCGGTGACCGCCGACAGCCCGCTTCTGTTGTTTCTGGGCGTCCTGCTTTGCTTTGCAGCACTGGTATTCCTCTTGGTGGTAACACTTCGTGGCCGTGAATCAAATATCGATGTGTCACGCAGGCGTCCTGGGGTTGCCGAGCAACCGTCGGTCCTCACCCGGGTTGCGGCATCAGCAACTTCCTTCGTCGACCAAAAGGTCGGCCGGAATGCAAGTTTCGGCTCCGCGAACTCGTTGGAGGAAGCCGGGCTTCGCATTCGCCAGGCAGACTACATTCTCCTGCTGGCCTGTATTGCCGTCACGGCTGGGATCATCGGGTTCGTCTTGGCCGGGCCGGGACTGGCTCTGCTCTTCGTCCTGTTGACGCCAGTCGGTGGCACGCTGTTCCTGAACATTATGGCCGGCAACCGGCGGGCAAAGTTCGAATCACAGCTTGGCGACACCCTGCAGATGCTGTCCGGCGGACTGCGCGCTGGCCACAGCCTGCTCCGAGCCGTGGACGCCGTTTCCCAGGAGTCAGACGCGCCGACTTCGGAGGAATTCGCGCGGCTGGTCAACGAGACCAGGCTTGGGCGAGACCTGAAAGACTCCATGGCCGACTCAGCGAGACGTTTGAGGAGCGAAGACTTTGACTGGACGGCCCAGGCGATAGAGATTCACCGGGAAGTCGGCGGTGACCTGGCCGAGGTGCTCGACCACGTGGGAGAGACCATCCGCGAAAGGATGCAGATCAAGGGCCAGGTGAAATCCCTCAGCGCCGAGGGCAAGCTGTCAGCCTATATCCTCATCGCTTTGCCCGTCGGAATCTTTATGTTCCTTAGTTTCTCGAACCCCGGCTACCTCGGAGTCATGTATACCAGCGTGCTCGGCTGGTTCATGCTCGGGTTTGCAGTTGTACTACTGGCTCTCGGGTCCTTTTGGCTAAGCCGTGTCGTCAAGATCAAGTTCTAGGGGGAACAAGCATGAGCGTAATGGCCTGGTTCATAGTGACAATCATCGTTGTTCCCTGCTCGGCAATGGTGTGGGCAGTAATCTCTGTCGATCGCCCCGGCCTGGCTGCTGTCCGCAGCAATCTGGGACGTAGCAAGGGCAGGTCGGCGGACTTGTCGGGCGGCGTCGCTGCACCAAGGCTCGCGCAGTTGGGCCAGCGTTTGGCCCCGAAGGGGTATCCGGCCTGGCTGGATAAACAACTCGCCAAGGCGGGCAGACCACCGAACATGCCGCTGGAGAGGCTTCTGGTGATCAAGCCAGGGCTCGCCCTGGTTGCTGGCCTACTGGGGATTCTGTACATCGTCAAGACTCCAACGGGAACAACCATTCTGTTGGCGCTTTTCGTGACGGTGCTCGCGTACTTCGCTCCGGACCTCCTCTTGCACAGCCAGGGCGCGAAGCGCCAGGAAACCATCGAATTGGAGTTGCCCAGCACCCTGGATCAAATGCTGATTTCGGTGGAGGCCGGACTCGGCTTTGAATCAGCAATGGCGCGCGCGGGTCAGAACGGAAACGGCCCGCTCGCCGCAGAACTCCTCCGGACGCTGCAGGACATGCAAGTCGGCAGAAGTCGGCGGGAAGCATACCTCGCCATGGCTGACCGCACCGGAGCCCCGGACCTGCGGAGCTTCGTGAGGGCCATTGTGCAGGCGGATGTGTATGGAATCGCGATAGCAAGCGTCCTTCGGACGCAGGCCAAGCAAATGAGAATCAAGCGGCGGCAGCGCGCTGAAGAGAAGGCCATGAAGCTTCCCATCAAGGTGCTGTTCCCTCTGATGCTTTGCATCCTGCCCGTACTCTTCATCGTCATCCTCGGCCCGGCTGTCATTAACATCATCGCGGCCTTCTCCAACATGTAGGAGCAATCAAAGCGGCTTCGCCACCGCCCCAATGACCGGACCCCCTCGGACCCAGAGCCGAGAGGGTCCTCCATAGACTGGACCCCCTCGGCCCCCAGAACCGAGGGGGTCCTCCTTGTGCACCGCGCCTATCACCCCCCCCCCCCCCC